>CAJWDO010000015.1 GCA_913031555.1 uncultured Alphaproteobacteria bacterium
CGCGGCCTATATAGGCATGCATGGCGCCAAATGTATTGCGTACCTCGTAGATGTACATCGCGTCGCGGCCGGCGCTGTCGCGAAGCACATAGATCGAGACCGGATTGAAGGCAACGCCGAGAATACGCGGGAATGTGAGCAGATGAACGCTGGCGACCTGCAAATCAGGGCAAATGTCGAACGCCTGCGCCCGGGCATATTCCGCCAGCGGCGTTACTGCGCCGGAACGGTGAAAATTCGGACCATAATCGGATTGGTGGAAAGACAGCAGATTGAATCTGTCGATCGAGAAAAAGGCAGACTGGCTGCCAGCATCGGCAAGCCTATCCAGATCAATCCAGATCGACAGCCCCTTGCGCGACATGAAATGCGAAGGCCTACCATGGCGCGTGTGATCGATCCTGGATCGCACCAGGAGGCACGCTGTTGTCATGCAATCTCGCGTGTCTCGGAAACGACAGGCCGCTGCCAGGCGGCAACGTCGGTATTCCAGGGAACATCAAAGCCCATTGTCCGTGTTATGGCGATGGCCGATTTCAGCCCATCCTCGTGGAATCCATGACCAGTCCAGGCACCGGCGAAATACAGATTGTCGGTTCCCTGAATTTCGGCAAGCCGTGCCTGTGATGCCACGGCGCGTTCATCAAAGACCGGATGGGCATAGCTGTAACTGCCATGGACAAGCGCCGGATCGGGTTCCTGATGCGGATTCAATGTTTCAAAGAGGGGAAACTCATCATCAATGGATTGCAGCCGGTTCATCCAGTAGGTCAGGCACAGTGAGGTATCGACGCCCTCGCCCCCGACATAGTTCCATGCCCCCCAAGCGGAACGGCGGCGCGGCATCAGGCTGGCATCGGAATGCAGGACTGCGCGGTTCGGCTGGAACCGGAAGCCGGAAAGAATGTCATGCTCGGCAGATGTCGGGTCGGAAATCAGGGCCAGCGACTGGTCGGCATGCGCCGCCATCACGACACGGTCGAACCAGACCTCGCCTTCGCCGGCAATCGACAGGATCACCCCGCCCTGTGCGCGGCGAATGCCGGTGATATGCGAATTCAGATGAATCCTGCCACCAGCAGTTCCACCCAGCGCGTTGGCGATGCGGTTCACATATTCGCGCGAGCCGCCCTGCACCGTGCGCCATTGCGGACGGTCGATAAAGTTCAGCAGCTTATGGTTCTCCATGAACTGGAGAAGTGAGCGAACCGGATAGTCCATCATCGTGCGCGCGGAGCAGGACCAGATGGCAGCCCCCATCGGCAGCAGATGATCCTCGATAAAGGGCGTTCCATAGCCCTCGCGTCCCAGAAAGCCTGCCAGCGACTCGTCCGCCGGGCCGGTGAAGGCGCGGTCATGTCCTGTCCAATAGAAACGCGTCAGGTCGAAAAGCATTGACCAGTAGCGGGGTCGCAGCAGGTTTGCCGGCTGCGCCACCAGCCCGCGAAGCGAGCCTTCATATTCACACCCACCATTGCGAAGCGACACGGCAAAACTCATGTCGCTGTCGATCCACGGCACCGAAAGCCTGTCAAACAGCGCAATCAGATTCGGATAATTCAGCGGGTTGAAGACAATGAACCCGGTGTCGACTGGAACCCGCCTGCCACCAAAATCCGCTTCTACCGTGTGACTGTGTCCACCAAGACGATGGTCACACTCGAACAAATGAATTTCAGCGTGGTGATTTAGTAGATAGGCGCTTCCAAGGCCGGATATACCCGACCCGATAACTGCAATACGCATAGCCCTTCCCAGCAACTTGGCTGCTACCCACGGGCACCTGCGGGGGACAGTCAATTAACGACGAAGTTCTGCTATATAGTGACTGGAACGGGGTTTCAACATACTTCACCCCGATGTCGATATGAAAAGAGTTTTCAGGACGCATGACGGTGAATTTTGGCATTTCTCCGGGAAATCAGGCGGTTTCCCAGATTACCATTGGCGGACATGGGATGACGGCGCGCATCCTGACGTGGGGCGCTACGTTGCAGGACCTTCGCCTTGACGGATATGAGAACCCGCTTGTCATCGGGTTCACGAATTTTCAGGACTATCTCGACCATTCCCAATATCACGGCGTTATTGCCGGACGCGTGATCAACCGGCTTGGCGGCGCGCGTGCGATTATTGACGGCGTCGAGCATCGGTTGGCTAGCAATCAGAGCGGCGGCCACATGCTGCATGGCGGCACGGTGGGCTACGGCGCGCGCGACTGGCGCCTTGTCGACCGGTCGGCCATGCATGTAACGCTGGCGCTCACCGATCCAGACGGCAGCATGGGATTTCCCGGCACAGTCGAGACGCGATGCCGTTACAGCCTGATCGAAGGTCCATCCCTGCGGAGTGATCTGATGGCGACCAGCGACAGGCCAACACTACTCAATCTAGGGCATCACAGCTATTTCAATCTCGATGGCAGCGATGATATTTGCGCGCACCATCTTGCCATCTCAGCGGATCGCTATCTCCCCACTGACGGGGATTGCCTGCCGACAGGCGAGATCGCGCCGGTGGCTGGCACCACCTTTGATTTCCGGCACAAACGCGCGGTTGCCGGCGACTATGACCATAATTTCTGCGTTGCGGACAAACGACGGCGCCTGACGCCGGTGGCCGAACTGTCCTCGCCCCGCAGCGGTGTGTCGATGGGTCTGCTGACCACCGAGCCGGGGTTGCAATTCTACACCGGCCAAGGGCTTTCCGGTGGCGGATCGTGCCTTGGCGATCTTCGCAATGCCGCCAATGCGGCCCTGTGCCTGGAACCCCAGATGTGGCCCGACGCACCGAACCATCGGCATTTCCCTTCGATTGCGCTGACGCCGGATGACAGCTATCACCAGATCAGCCAGTTTGTGTTTTCCCACAACCCGACGTAACGACATACGACCACCAAGAGGACCACAGCGTGATTTATAACCAGCTTGGACGGACCGATCTTAAGGTCAGCTCCCTTTGTCTCGGCTCGATGACATGGGGTACGCAGAACACCCCCGCCGAGGGCCATATGCAAATCGATATGGCGCTCGACCACGGGATCAACTTCATCGACACCGCCGAGATGTATCCGACCACACCGCTTTCAAAACAGACGCAGGGTGACACCGAACGCATCATCGGCGAGTGGAATGCCGCGACCGGACGCAGGTCCGACGTCATCATCGCCACCAAAGTGAGTGGCGAGGGATACAAGAATGTCCGTGACGGGGCACCGATCTCCCCGTCTACAATCAAGGTGGCGCTGGAGGCATCGCTGCGTTCGCTGCGGACCGACTATATCGACCTGTACCAGCTGCACTGGCCAAACCGCGGGTCCTACATGTTCCGCAAGAACTGGCACTATGATCCCACCGCGCAGGACCGTACCGCCATCCTTGACGAGATGAACGAGATTCTGGAATGCCTTGAAGGGTATCGGCGCGAAGGCAAGATTCGCCATGTCGGACTGTCGAATGAAAGCGCCTGGGGCACCGCGCAATGGCTGCGGGTTGCCGAGGGCCACAAACTGCCACGAATGGCCTCGATCCAGAATGAATACAGCCTTCTGTGCCGTCTGTTCGACACCGATCTGGCGGAATTGGCGCATAATGAGGATATCGGCCTGCTGTCCTTCTCGCCGCTTGCCTGTGGACTGCTGACCGGCAAATACAGTGCTGACGGGCAGCCACCAAATGGGTCGCGCAAAAGCATAAATGACGATCTTGGCGGCCGTGTCTCGGCGCGCCTGTGGCCAGCCATTGGGGCCTATCAGACGATCGCGGACGACCATGGGCTTGATCTTGGGCAGATGGCCCTTGCCTGGTGCATCAGGCGGCCGTTCATGGCGTCGGTCATCTTTGGGGCGACGAGCCTGCCACAGCTGGAAAATTCACTTCGCTCCATGGAACTGAATCTGAGTGACGAGATCATGGCCAGTATCGACGAAACACATCGAATACATCCCATGCCATTCTGAGCAATGGGCTTCCGGCCACTTCACCACCGGGCTGAGGCACTCAAATATCGTTGAAAATTTTCACCGTTCGAGAGGCGTATCATGACAAAGAACAGGTTCAACATAGCGGTAATTCCGGGCGATGGGATCGGCAAGGAAGTCGTGCCCGAAGGACTGCGCGTCCTTGAAACCGTTGCAACAAAATTCGACATCAATCTGCATTACGATCATTTCGATTTCTCGAGCTATGACCATTACGCCAAGCATGGCGATATGCTGCCTGAGGACTGGAAACAGCAGATTGGCGGGCATGATGCGATTTTCTTCGGCGCCGTCGGCCTTCCCGACAAGATTCCCGACCATATCTCGCTGTGGGGATCGTTGCTGAAATTCCGGCGCGAGTTCGACCAATATGTAAACCTGCGGCCGGTGCGGCTGTTGCCGGGCGTGCCCTCACCACTTGCCAACCGGGTGCCGGGTGATATCGATTTCTACATCGTGCGCGAGAACACCGAAGGGGAATATTCCTCTATCGGCGGGCGCATGTTCCCCGACACCGAGCGCGAGGTGGTGATCCAGGAAACGGTAATGAGCAGGATTGGTGTCGACCGTGTTCTGAAATTCGCCTTTGAACTGGCGCAAAGCAGGCCAAAGAAGCACCTGACTTCGGCCACAAAATCGAATGGTATCTCGATCACCATGCCCTATTGGGATGAACGGGTCGAGGCGATGGCCGCGCACTACCCGCATATCGAGGTGGACAAGTTTCACATCGATATCCTGACCGCGCATTTTGTTCAGCACCCGGACTGGTTCGACGTTGTTGTGGCATCCAACCTGTTCGGTGACATCCTGTCCGATCTTGGCCCGGCCTGCACCGGTACCATCGGTGTCGCGCCATCCGCCAACATCAATCCGACCGGTGATTTTCCATCGCTGTTCGAACCTGTTCATGGATCGGCGCCCGATATCGCCGGCCAGGGTATCGCCAATCCGGTCGGCCAGATCTGGACGGCGGCCATGATGCTCGACCATCTCGGCTTTGTGGACGCCGCGAAATCCATCACCGATGCCATTGACATAGCCCTGTCGGATTCGGGTTTGAGAACGCGCGATCTTGGCGGCACCGCGACCACCGAAGAATGCGGCAAGGCGATCGCCGGGATTATCGGAGCCTGATCATGGGTTTTACGCTCGACCGGCGGCTTGAGGACAGCTCCCACCTCGTCACCCGAATTGACGATATTCAGGTCCGCGTTGCCGAAGATTCGCGATATGTCTGGCTGCTGCTGATCCCGGAAATTGTGGGGGCGGAGGAACTTCATGATCTCTCCGATGATCTGCGTGACCGGCTCTTTGCCCTTGCGACAAATCTCGGCGGTTGGATGAAGACCGCCTTCACAGCCGACAAGATCAATATCGCGGCTATTGGCAATCTGGTGCCACAACTGCACCTTCACGTCGTGGCACGGCACCGCGGCGATGCGGCATGGCCAGGCCCGATCTGGGGGCATGGCGATCCAGTGCCGCTGACAGCTACGGACCGACAGAGTTTGATCACTTCCGTAGCCACATTTCTTGAAACCGGGGATACAGGATGAGCATAATCTATAAAATCTGCGACGCTGCGATCTGGGAAAAGGCCATGGGGAAAGGTGTCTTTGCCGGCGCCGGCATTGACCTTGAGGATGGCTACATCCATTTCTCGACAGCCGCGCAGGTCGCCGAAACAGCCCGGCGGCATTTCCGGGACCAGACCAGCCTTGTCCTTGTTGCAGTCGAAACAGAGGGACTGGCTGTCGTGTGGGAACCGTCACGAGGCGGTGATCTCTTCCCACATCTCTATGCGGAGCTGCCGGTAACAAGTGCGGCATCCGTCACCATGCTGACCTGCGATGAGCAAGGCGTGCCAGTGCCTGAGGGCGGCTATCCCAATCCGTGAAGGTGACCCCCGGACCTTTTCGAGCATCATGTTGTGATTAATTATTTATTAACGTTATAACGAAGGCCTTCGTTACGCAGATGGCATGATGTTGTAGGCGGCGGCGTCATTATACAGGTTACCGGGTGATGATTGGGACGAGCCACAGCAACATTTCAAGGCACGCAGTTGATGCACCCCGGCGTCATCACGGGCTGGCCTCGGCGGCTGGCGTCTCGCTGACCGAGTTGCTGATGTCGGTCTCGCTGTTCTCAATCACCGTGGTTGGCGCTATCGCATGGCGACGGCAAAGATTTGCCCCTGATAGAGGACAGGTCCGCCCCACCGGCCAGATTACTCATGCATTCGATCCCGGTGCCTGATGGAGGCCCAATTCCTGATGCAGTGCTGTCACGAGCCTGCCCAGAGCGTTACCATCCGCGTCCACCTGCCCGCCAAAACAATAGAAATCAGGCCGCACAATCAATGCTCCAACACCAAGGGAGTCGAGCATGCTGTCCATCTCGTCATGCTCGTCGGCATTTACGGCAATTGCGACCATCGATGATGGCAGGTTGCAGACCTGCAATGCCGCGCCGCGCCCGATGATCGCAAACCGGCCCTGCATGGCATCGCTCAACCGCTGACCATCGGCAAGAACCGGCTGTGGCATCCGCATGCCGGAAAAGCTGTCATCCGCAGGACCAATGGCGCGTTCAAGTCCGCGATTGATCGACTGCATCCGCGCCGATCCGTCCGGACTGACGGCATGTGTCAGCGCTTCGGCTGTCTCGGCACTGTTCATCATCTCGCCAACATTGACCGCCGTCTCGATATAGATCCGAGCATGGTCACGGCGTTCCATCTCATAGCTGTCCAGAATGGTGTCCGATGCCCCCCATTTCATTATCGCCACAAGTTTCCAGGCAAGGTTGGCCGCGTCGCGAATTCCCGTGCACATCCCCTGGCCAAGAAACGGTGGCATCAGATGCGCGGCGTCACCCGCGATCAGCCGGTGGCCCTCGCGCCAGCGCGTTGCCAGTTTTGATTCAAAGCTGTAGACGGCCTTGCGCCGGATGGCGCCTTCCTGCGGGGTGATCGACGGGCGCAATTTTGGCCAGATAAATGAATCCTCGGTCACCATTTCAGCGGTTTCCTCGGGCTTCAGGCTGATCTCCCAGCGCCGCCAGTCACGCGGGCACCGCACATAGGTGGTCGGCCGCGTCTTGTCACATGTCTGGATGGTGAAATCCCCAAGATCGGGACGCGGCTGTAACAACTGCACGTCGATGACAAGCCAACGCTCCTTGAAGCCAAGATCTTCCCAGCCGCTGTCCATCGACGCGCGCACAACCGACCGGGCGCCGTCCGTTCCGACGACATACCGCGCGGAAGCAGATGTGGCGGCGCCGTCATGCTCATAACTGACAGTGACGTGGTGATCATGGTCGATGACCGCCGTGACATTGGCCGACCGCACCAGCGTCACCGTATCCTGGTCCGCCAGACCAAGATTGAGTTCAGCCTCGAGGTCGGGTTGATGAAACCGGTAGCTGGGATGCCAGCCAAGCGGTCCGATTTCCTGGGGGCGCGACCAGTCCAACATCAAATCCATGTTCGAATCGACGAATTTGGTCCCGACATTGACCCGCGCATCGCGGTTGATGGCCTCGGCCAGACCAATAGACTGGAAGACCCGCATCGCCTCGTCATCGAAATGCACGGCACGGGGCAGCGGATAAACCGATTCCTCGCGCTCAAGAACGAGAACATCAAGGCCATATTCACCAAGAATATTGGCAAGCGTCGCGCCGGTCGGACCAAGGCCGACGATTACCACATCATGATCCGCCTTGGCGGACACGGTTTCATTCATCATATTTGCGCTCAGTTGCTCAGTTGATCATAAAGCCAGGGACAGTCGACAAGCCGCGGCGTGCGTTTTCCTTCCGCCGCCGCCTTCAGGCGCATGTCGCGCATGACGGCACGACGGTCTTCGGGAAGATGCACCCTGTCATGCCCCCAGAAGCTGGGACCGACATCCGTTTCATGGGGTTGCCACTGGTCAAGATCGATCACACGACCACCCCAGCCACTCTCGATGAAGAAATTCGACGGCGTGCGGCCGTAGAACGACGTCATATAGTCATTGGTATGGCGACCAAGCGTGTAGGCGACGCGATCCTCTTCCATCTGCGCGATATCATAGCCCTGCCCGACATCATCAAGGTTCTGATATTCAACCATGAAATGATGCAGGCCACGCCGACCGGTGCCGATCATCGCAAAGCTGTGGTGGCGCCCGTTCACATGGAAGAAATACATTGGATAGGGGGAAAGGCCGTAATCGCTTACCCGGAATTCCAGAACGTCACGGTAGAAGGGCAACAGCGGCGTGACATCCTCGACATGCAATACCGCGTGGCCCATGCCGTAAGGGCCGGTCAGGAACCCGTCAATGGGCCGCCCCGGCGCGAACGGATCTGTGGCCAGTTTCGGCGTGGCGAAAAGTTCGACACGATTGCCGTCCGGGTCGTCACAAAAAATCATCCTTGTGACAAACCGCTGGTCGCATAACGACCTGTCGGCCTCGGTCACGCTGATACCGAATGCCTCGATCCGCGCGGCGAGTCCGTCGAGATCATCGGCATTTTCAACCTGCCATCCCATGAAAGCGAATTCATCACCCGGCTCATCAAGCAGCACGAGGCGCTGCTGCCAGTCATCCATGCGGAATGACAGGGTGCCGCCACCACGGTCAACCTGCTGCATGCCAAGCTGGCGGCGTGCATAGTCGGACCAGTCGCCAAGCAGCGGTGAACGGACACCCATATACCCAAGCGCTGTAATCGACATCGCGGCATCGCCTCCCTTTGGCGCATGCTAATGGCCGGATACGGTCCGGGCAAGTCGTCAATGCAGGTTAAAGGCAAAGCCGACATGATTGGCCGAATGCCCCGCCGGAAACGGTATCAGGCAGCGACAGATGGTCCCGTGTGGCTTTTGCGATTGACCGAACACGCCTTGCTGTGGCTTTTTCATGACTCTGTCACATACTACCAGCAGGACCGGCAAGTTGACCCGTCACCGTGAAACCATGACCATCTGGCCCTACCGGTCATTGACGCCGCGCGGCTTCGCACTGGTCATGGTCGCGCTTGGTACGCTGGCGTTTTGCATCGGCCTCGGTTTCTTCCTTATGGGGGCATGGCCGGTGATCGGATTTCTGGGTCTTGAACTGCTGGTGGTCTGGTTTGCCTTCAAGATGAATTACCGCGCCGCCAAACGCCGCCAGCATCTGACGGCGACAAGTCGGCAGTTGACGATCGAGAATGTATCACCTGCGGGCGACTGCCAGACGACAGAAGTGCCAACCGCCTGGGCCCAGGTTGAACTGACACCTCGGGACGAGCCAGAAATGCGTTCACGTCAGCGCCAGAAAATTGTCGTCCGCTCGCATGGCCAGGCCACCGAGATTGGTGGATTTCTGCATCCGGCGGAAATGCCTAAGCTCGCCTTCGAGGTAAAGCGAATGATCAGTCAGGCGCGCGAGGCCGCACTGACGGAAGAAGAGACGCCGGCCGGTGGCCAGCTCAACACGACGCGTTGACAGGGACCACCGGGCCTTTGCCAGACACACACCCAGAGGCCGACAGGGTGCCTGATCGCACCGTCGCACCGCCAGCATGGATATCCTGATCCCCTTCCAGATCGCCCTTTCGATGCTCGCCTCAGGCGATGTCGAACTCATGCGGATCATCGGCCTGTCGCTGACGGTCAGCCTGACGGCGGTTCTGGCCTCGCTGGTCATCGGCCTGCCGATGGGCGCGCTGCTGGCCACCTACCGCTTTCCCGGGCGGA
Organism: uncultured Alphaproteobacteria bacterium; assembly: GCA_913031555.1. Classification (GTDB taxonomy): domain Bacteria; phylum Pseudomonadota; class Alphaproteobacteria; order Puniceispirillales; family Puniceispirillaceae; genus UBA8309. The sequence goes on from CAJWDO010000015.1 coordinate 9,720, forward strand.
CAGCCCTGATTGTCGTCAGCAACACCTTCCTTGGCATGCCGCCGGTTGTCATCGGTCTGGTGATCTATCTTCTCATTTCACGATCAGGTCCACTTGGGTTCATGGGCATTCTCTACACACCGGCGGCGATGATGCTGGCGCAGACAGTTCTCGTCCTGCCACTCTCAATCGCGCTGTCGCGACAGGCCTTTGAATCGCTGAATGGCGAGTATGCGCCGCTGTTCCAGTCGCTTGGCCTTGGCAGGTTCGACCGTGTGCGGGCCCTCGTTTTCGAGGCGCGCGTCGCCCTGCTGACAATCGGCCTTGCCTGTTTCGGGCGTGCCATATCCGAAGTTGGCGCGGTGATGATCGTCGGCGGCAATATCCGACATTCGACGCGGGTCATGACAACCTCGATTGCGCTTGCCACGTCAATGGGGGAACTTGCCTTTGCGATGGCGCTTGGCCTTGTGCTGCTGCTGGTCGCCCTCACGATCAATATCGTCAGCCAGCTGATGCGCCACAGCTTCAGGAATCTTGGTCATGACGTCTGAGCGCCCAGCCCCCGACATCATCATGACGGCGCGCGACCTGACATTGCGGCGCGATGGCGTGACTCTTCTGGATTCGGTCTCGGCAAAGATCCGTCATGGCAGCATCACGCTGCTTCTGGGGCATAATGGTGCCGGCAAAACACTGCTTTTGAACTGCCTCCATGGCCTGATCGGATGCGATGCCGGCACGATCACCGGCCCGCCGCTGGCGCGCCAGAAGATGGTGTTTCAGAAACCAATCATTACACGACGTACAACCGGAGATCATCTGCGCTTCCTATGCCCGAAGCTGGACAATGCCACCATTCATGAATGGCTGCGCCGGGCCGAGATGGACAGGCGGGCCAACGCGCCGGCGCGTATGCTGTCGGGCGGCGAGCAGCAGAAACTGGCTCTTATCGGGGCACTGGCCGCACGCCCCGACATTCTGTTCCTTGATGAGCCGACGGCGCATCTCGATTTCGCAGCGACAAGGTTTGTCGAAACGATGGTCCGGCAAGCCCATGAGGACGGTATGACCATCGTCATGACAAGCCATAACCGGACGCAGGCGGAACGTCTTGGCGAGGATGTCATCCTCCTCGACAGTGGCCGCATCGTCGAAACAGCGCCAGCCGACAGATTCTTCAGCACCCCGTCTCACCCGCTGGCCAAACAATATCTGGCACATCTCTAGCCGCGCACGACGCTTGGCAGTTGATGGTAAATGGACTAGTTTCGGGGTATGGACGAGGCACAGAAAACAATCATGCTGACCGGGGCGAGCCGTGGCATCGGCCACGCCACGGTGAAGCGGTTCTCCGACGCCGGTTGGCGGGTGATCACCTGTTCGCGCGGCGCCGTTCCCGGGCAATGCCCCTGGCATGCCGGTGACGGCGATCAGGACCATATTGAAATCGACCTCGAATCACCCGAAGAGCTCGAGCGCGGCGCGACTGAGTTGATGCGACGTCTTGATGGCCAGCCACTACACGCGCTTGTCAACAATGCCGGCATTTCGCCAAAGGGAATTGATGGTGAGAGGCTGGACTCGGTGCTAACACCGCTGGATGTCTGGCAGCTTGTCTTCCAGGTCAATGTCTTTGCGCCGGTGATGCTGGCGCGCGCACTGATCGAACCTCTTGAACGCGGCAACGGGACAGTGGTGAATGTCACCTCGATTGCCGGCAGCCGGGTCCATGAATTTGCCGGCAGCGCCTATGCCTCGTCAAAGGCGGCGTTAAGTGCGCTGACCCGTGAGATGGCCTCTGATTTCGGCAAGCGCGGCGTTCGGGTCAACGCCATCGCGCCGGGCGAGATCATGACGGAGATCCTGTCCCCGGGAAGCGAGGAAGCCATGCTTCCTGGAATCCCGCTGGGTCGGTTCGGCACCTCCGAGGAAGTCGCCGAGACGATCTTTTTCCTGTGCAATGAAAGCGCCGCCTATATCAATGGCGCCGAGCTGCACGTCAATGGCGGGCAGCATGTCTGAGCGAGGGTACCACCGCCCTCGCCGCCAGAATGATTATATTTTCCTGAGGATATCGGTATGAGCCCGGACGACACCCCTATAAATGACAAATTTCCCGGCAATTCGCCGGAAAGCCGCGATATCGCCTTCCACATGCATCCCTACACCAAACCGGCGATGCTGGCCGACAGCGGCCCGCACATCATGGCGAGGGGCAGAGGTGTCTTTGTGCAAGACGAGAGCGGCAACCGGTTCTACGAGGGGATGAGCGGCCTGTGGTGCACCTCGCTCGGCTTTTCCGAACCCGAACTCATCGAAGCCGCCATCGACCAGTTCGGCAAGCTTCCTTTCTATCACAGCTTTGCCGGCAAGACGGTGGGGCCGGCAATCGACCTTGCCGAGCATCTGATCAGCATAGCCCCACCGGCGGCCGACGGGTCGACCTTGGCAAAGGCATTTTTCTGTTCGTCCGGGTCCGAGGCGAACGACACCGCTATGAAGATGGTTTGGTACTATCAGGCGGCGCGCGGCAAGCCCGAAAAACGCAAGATTATCAGCCGCCGTCGCGGCTATCACGGCGTTACCATGGCCGCCGCCAGCATGACCGCGCTTGCCTATGCGCAGGACGGGTTCGGCCTGCCACTGGATTTCGTGAAACACACATCATCCCCCTGCTTCTACAATGAAGGCCGCGAGGGCGAGAGCGAACGTGAATTTGCACGGCGCTGCGCGGATGAGCTGGAAGCACTCATCCTTGTCGAAGGACCGGATACGGTGGCGGCGCTGTTCGCCGAGCCGGTGATGGGTGCCGGCGGCGTGATCATCCCGCCGGAAGGCTATTTCGTCGAAATCCGGCGGGTACTGGAAAAGCATGACGTGCTGCTTGTCGCCGACGAGGTCATCTGCGGCTTTGGCCGCACCGGTCATATGTGGGGGTCACAGGCGATGGATGTGCGCCCCGACATGCTGACCTGCGCCAAGGCCCTGTCATCCGCCTATCTGCCGATTTCGGCGGTGCTGATGTCGGACCGCATATATGACACTCTTGCCAGTCAGGCTGACAGCCTTGGCATCTTTGGCCATGGCTATACCTATTCGGCGCATCCTGTTTGCGCCGCGGTGGCGCTGCGGGCGCAGCAATTGATGCAGGAACGCGACATTGTAGGCCATGTGCAAAGGCTCGCACCGCGCTTTGCCGAACGGATAAAACGCATGGACAGATTCGATTTTATCGGCAACAGCCGGGCAATCGGACTTATCGGCGCGATGGAATTCAGTTCCGACAGGGCAACGCGTGGCAAATTCGACCCGGCGGTCAAGATCGCCGCACAGGCCGCCGCCGCAATTCAGGAGGCAGGCGTGATCCTGCGCGCCCTGCCGGGCGACATTGTCGGTTTCTGTCCACCGCTTGTGATTACCGAGTCCGAGCTGGATGACATGTTTGATCGTATCGATACCGCAATGGACCATTTTGCCACCACGGCCGATGCGCATCGGTAGCGCCACAAGAAAATTCCTGATCACGGCATGACAACTTCTGTGTGCATCATTGGCAGCGGCTACAGCGCGGCCACGATGGCCCTGCATTTGCTGGCCCGCGGCATGCAGCCGGACCGCCTTGCCATTGTCGGGCCGGGCCAGCTTGGACAGGGGCAGGCCTATGGATGTGTCTCGGGCGATTTCCGGCTGAATGTCCGCGCCGACCTGATGCGTCTCTGGCCGGACCAGCCGGATCATTTCGCCGAATGGGCCACGGAAAAGATTACCGATGACCCGGATGCGCGGACCGATGTTGGCGATTTCTACAGACGCCGCGATTTTGCCGCCTATATGGCCGAACAGATCAGCGCATTTCCCGCCATTGCCGAGATTTCGCGCCACCAAAGCCTTGCGCAGACCATCACCAGGGGCCCGAAAGGATGGTGGATCACCCTGACCGACGGCACCGCCATCACCGCCGGAACAGTCGTGATCGCCACAGGCAACCCGGCCCCGGAATGGCCAATGAAACCGCCACCTGCCGACGCGCCGGGGCTGGTCCGTGTCCCATGGCGCGGTGACTGGCCGGGCCAGATTGCCAATGATGCGTGCGTACTTGTCATCGGTGGCGGCCTGACGGCGCTTGACGCGCTTCACAGCCTGCATCGGCAGGGGCATGGCGGCACCATTACCATTGTCTGCCCCGAAGGCATGCTGCCACCGGTGCAAACCGCTTGGGATGATGCCATACCGCTACGCTGGCCATCACCGCTACGCGGGTCCGGCTTTCTGCGATTCATGCGCGAGAACATCGGCGATGGAGACTGGGCGGGTGCCGAATGGCAGCGGCGCTTTGAAAGTCTGCGTGTGAACATCTCGGCCGCCTGGCAGCGCCTGCCGGTCACTGACCAGACACAATTGATGCGCCGTCTTGGCTGGCTGTGGTCACTGGCGCGCTTTCGCGCCGGTCCGCAGGCGTCTGCATCTGCACGGGTTCTGATGGATAGCGGACAACTGACAATCAGCCGCGATATCGTGACCGGTCTTACCACCACCAGCGATGGAGGTTTCCTCATCAGCCTTGGCGGTGGTGCGCAGATCAAGGCCGATGCCGTCATCAATTGCAGCGGTGCCGGACGCGACAGGCTGATGATCCGCCTCATCGGTGACGGGGTGATCGCCGCGCATGAAACGGCACCGCACCGCCCCCGCATGACCACCGGACTGCGCCTTGTCAAACCGGATAACACGCCACATGACAGCCTCTATGCCGTTGGTCCGGTGACAGCGCATTTCGTCGGTGACATCCTCGGAGCGGCCAGCATTTCACGTCAGGCGACGACACTTGCCGACCACCTTGCCACCAGCACATGATAAATTCGCCAAATTCCGCCAGAAGGGCCACGCCATGACCACAGCACAGTCA
>CAJWDO010000016.1 GCA_913031555.1 uncultured Alphaproteobacteria bacterium
ATCACCGCCTGTTTCGACAGGATATAGGCCTTGGTGGCGTCCACTTCATTTGCGGCGCACCAGTCGGCAATGCTGCCGGGTGTCTGGGCCAGAAGATCCTCAAGCTGGTCAATGTTGGACTGCCAGGCCATGCCGGCGCGTGAGGCGACCGACACCACGGCGGCGCCCGCATTCAACTTTGGCATAAACGCGTCGATGAAAGCACATGTCGCAAGTGTATTTATCGTCAGACAGGCAACCGCATTGTCATCTCGCGGCGGGATGCCGGCGATCGAGCACAACCCGTCAAAGCCGCCGTCGGCCGCCTGCACAGCGGCAGCAATCGAATCCGGGTCCATGAGATCAAGCTGGATCCAGCGATCATCGCTTTCTGGCTTCTGGATATCGAAAATCACAATCTCATGCCCTTCGGAGCGAAGCCGTGCCGCCGTCGCCGCGCCAATCCCCGTTGCGCCACCTGTCAGTGCCAGTCTCATTCGCTGTCTCCGTTCTTGCCCGATTTGCCCACTATTTTCTCGTCATTCGCCCGTCATTTGCCCGTTATTTGCCGTCATTCTGAAAGTCATAGAACGAAGCGGTCGGATGAAACGTAACCCAGGCGCGGACATATTGTTTGTAGCTCTGCAGCTGGGTCAGATGCCTGCCCTTCAGCTTGCCCTTCACGCAGCGCCCGAAAAGATCCCAGCTCGACCCGGTCCCGGAATCCTTGAAGCCGTCACCATCAAGCGTGAATTCCAGCGCCGTCCCATCGACCGACCGGTCATAGACAAAGGCCGACGAGCCTTCCTCGTCAGCCACGGCGAGAAGGGATGTGCCTTCGACTTCGTCCTGAACAAGACGCCGCTTCACCAATTGGTTCCAGTCATAGGCGCGCGCGACATCGCCGATTTCGACCCCGACAACCAGCGGCGGCGAGGCCTGCATATGCCACCAGCGCAGTCGCCGTGAGCGCGACCGGGGTTCCGCTGCCGGCGGTATGGAATGTCAGATTTGCCTGTGCCAGGACTGCTGTCGACGTCAGTGTCACCGCTGCCGCGGCAATGGCCATATTTTTCAGAATTTTGATCACCGTCACCTCCCATGACTGGCTCGATGGTGCGCTTTGCGCATTTTTACAAGATCAGCTTTGGTGTGACAGCGTCATATGTAAATAGAAAATATTTGGCATTCTATGCAAATATGAATAGATTGTCCTGCAACTTTCCCGGCACCGGATGGGTACTGATGCGCGCGACACTGGATCCAAAACTTCTCTTTCATCTTCACATTATTTTTGAATCCGGCTCACTGTCCGCCGCCGCGGAGGTTCTGTCGGTATCCCAGCCAACGCTGTCACGCGCGGTGTCGATGCTGGAGGCACAGGTCGGACGCCAGCTCATGGTGCGTGGGCGCAATGGCGTCGTGCTGACAGAGGCCGGCATTCTTCTTGCCGAACAGGGCCGCAAGATCGGCTATGATCTGAAACAGGCCGACGATATCCTGAACAATCTGAAAAGCGACAGCCTGCCGACCATTCGCATCGGCGTCGGTCCGCTGCTGGCCCAGGCGGTAATGAATGATTTCGTTACCGGCGCCATCCAGTCGCGGCGAAAGGCAAGCTTCGATCTGCAGATCGGCACCGCGCGCCAGCTTGTCTCGGACCTGCTGCATGGCCGTCTCGACATGGCGGTGATGACCACACCGTCCGACATGCGGGTCGAGCATCTTCGAAGCCTGCATATCCTTGATGATCATATCGGCCTGTTTGCCGGACCGAAATCACCTTTCGTCGGCCGTAACAGTCCGATCGACCGGGACGCGCTCGCCACCACGAACTGGATTGCCATCGACGCCGCCTTCGGGCCGACATCATCACATGAGAACATGCTCAGAAAGCTCGACTTTCCCTATGTTGTTCCGGCCATCCAGTTCAACATGAATATCCAGGGGCTGGTGAATGCTCTTGCCGCCTCGGATGCGCTCTGCTTTCTGCCGGCGCGCCTCACCCGCCTGCTGACCAATGGCACCGGCGTCGAGGAAATTCCACTTGCCGTCAAATCGGAAAAACGTCAGACCGCGATCTGGCACGCCGCCGATGCCGACCTCAACTCCGACCTCGCCGACACGATCCGCGAATGCCGGTCCTTCCTGATGCGCCGCCTTGAGGCTGCGGGACAGTAACAAGGCGGCACGCGCGCGCTGATGGCTGCCGGCATTCCCTGAAGACAAAGATGGCGTCCGTATCCTTGCTGCGTCCTTGCCGCGTCCTTGTCATTGCCGCCTGTCAGGCATGTCTGGACAGGGTATACGCCAGCGCATTACAGTCATCGGATATCATGCGCACTTCACACCCTCCCGCCCACAGCGTGGCCTCGTGAGGCGGCGCTACAAATGCAGACGAGGCGTCAAAATGGCCGTTGCACGAGCACTGATCGAGGATTTCAATCGTGACGGTTATGTTTCGATGCCCGACGCCATTTCGCCGGTGCAGCTGAAAGACCTGACAGCGGTTCTTGATGAATGGACAAGGGAATCGTGCGATCACACCGGACCTTATGGCGAGACCATGGACGGGCGCCCCCGCTTTGATGTCCAGCCCGGCGTTCATAGCGCCGAGACACCGGCCCTTCGCAGGGTGGCATCACCGGTGGATGTCAATGACGCCTATTGGCGTGTCGCACAGGACAACGCCGCCCTCGATCTGACGGCAGCGATCCTGTCGCCAAACATCAAATTCTATGCATCGAAGGTGAATCTGAAACTGCCGGGGTCACGAACCGAGGTGAAATATCATCAGGACTTCCCCTTCGATCCACATACCAACATGGACATGATGACGGTGTTGATCTTCCTCGATGATGTCACGATGGAGAATGGTCCGCTGCAACTTGTGCCAGGCAGCCACCGTGGCCCGCTTCACTCGCTGTGGCAGGATGGCAAATTCACCGGTGCCGTTTCACCGGATGTCGAGCGCGACGCCATTACAAGATCGGTTGCCTGCACCGGCAAGGCCGGCGACGCGTGTCTGATGCATTCCGCGGTGTTGCACGGGTCATCCTCGAATCTCACACATGATCCGCGCCGTCTGTTCATCATCACCTATGTTGCCGAGGACGCGCAGCCTTTCGCCCCCAATCCAATCCCGACAAAGTATGATGGGGTCGTGGTGCGGGGACAGTCAACCGGGCGCGTGCGCGCCGTGCCTTTTGAAATGGACCTTCCCGAATATCCCAAAACGGCCTCGTTCTTTGGCCAGCAGGAAGGCCAGCAGGCCTGAAGATCCGAGACAATAATGATGAAAGACGGTTTTTTCGGGTTCCTGAAAATCAGGGCCGTGCCAACCCTGTTCTGGAGCGCGCCGCGCCCACTGACAATTCGCCCACCCTTCATCTCGGTTGTCATGTTGGCCATCGGCCTGGTGATCTTCGGGCTTGGCGAGGCTTTGCTGATCGCCTCCGGCGTCGGGGTCAGCCCATGGACGGTCCTTGCCCAGGGGCTGACCAACATCACCGGATGGAGTGTAGGCCTTGCCACCTTTGTCGTCAGTGTCGCGGTATTGCTGCTCTGGGTGCCACTGCGACAGACACCGGGCATGGGAACGATCCTGAACATCATCATCATTTCGCTGGTGCTTGATCTGGCCGATCCCTGGCTGCCGCGCTTTGACTCGCTGGCACTTCGGGTTGCCGAGGCCGCCGCCGGCGTGATCGTTACCGGTATCGGCGGCGGCATCTATCTGATCGCAAACCTGGGGCCCGGGCCGCGCGACGGTCTGATGACCGGCCTGCAACGTCTGACCAATCTCCCCATCGCCTGGGTTCGCAGCGCCATCGAACTTGGCGCCGTTGCGCTCGGATGGTCACTTGGCGGTGTGGTCGGGATCGGCACCCTGCTGTTCGCTTTCGGCATCGGGCCCTGTGTGGCGGCGACCATGTACGGCCTGCAGCGGGTCTTCGGGACCGGCAAGCCCGGCAGATCATAGCCGCAACAGGGATTGTCCCCGCCGCAGGCAGGCATCGTCTTTGGCTTCCGGTTGTGCTGTAATGGGGCGATGAATCTATTGGCGTTAAAGTCCCCGCAATTCAGAAGCTACATTTTCAGTCTGCACATCGCCCTGAACGGATTCTGGGCGCAGCGGGTCATCATCGGGTGGCTTGCCTGGGTGCTGACCGGCTCACCGGGCTTTGTCGGGCTTGTGGCCTTTCTGAACTTCGTCCCGACGCTGTTTGTCAGCCCGCTGTTCGGTGTCGTCGCCGACCGGATTGACGTGCGCCGTGGCAGCATCATCAGCTATTCCTGCGCCGGCATCGCTTCAGGCATCTTTGCCTGGATCTGTCTTGCCGATGCCCTGACACCGCCGCTGCTGGCGGGATTCTCGTTGCTGACAGGGGTGATCTCCTCGGCCAATCACCCGATGCGTATGTCCTTGACGCCGCGGTTGGCACCGCCGGACCAGCTTTCCTCGGTGGTGGCGCTAACCGCACTCAACTTCAACCTGTCACGGTTGATCGGCCCGGCCGCCGGCGGCGCCCTCATCCATGCCATCGGCGCCCCGCATTCGCTTGTTCTGACCGCCGCAAGCTATGCCGTTCCGGTTCTGGCCCTGTGGTTCATGCGCCCGCGCGACAGATCGCGCTATGCCGCACCGGAGCCCGGCAGCTATTTTGGTGAACTTCTGGACGGGTGGCGCTACGCACTGCAGCGCCGGCTTGTCAGATCGGCCATCATCTTCACCGGCATCGGCGCGCTGGCCGGCCGCAGTGTTCTCGAAACACTGCCGGTGCTCGCCAATGGCGTGTTCGAACGGGGGCCGGCGGGACTTGGCTTCATGACGGCGGCGGCCGGCGCGGGCGCGGCCGGGGCGGCGATCTTCAAGGCCATGTCACAGGCGCAGAAACCCGGCGTGTTCCAGCCTCATGTTCTGTCCATGGTGCTGCTGGTGCCGCTGCTTGTGGCCGGCCTCAGCCATGTTGACAGCTTTGCCATGGCGGTGAGTGTCGTGACGCTTCTCGGGGGCAGCGTCACATTGCTTGCGATATCGCTGCAGTCGCTTGTCCAGATGGCCATCGATGACCATTTCCGCGGCCGTGTCATGGGGCTGTGGACAACGGTGTCGATTGGCAGTGGCGCGCTTGGGGCGGTGATCATGGGGATGCTGATCGAGCGTGTCGGCATTGCCCCGGCGCAGGCGACAATCGGCCTTGTCCTGACCGGGCTGAGCGCGGTGATGATCCTGCGCTTCCGGAAACGTGGCTGACAGCGGGGCGGGGCGGATCAGTCAGGGTTTTCCATCATCCCGAGATACACCGTCTGAACGCAATCTTCTTCCAGCAGAGGGTTGAAAAACGTCACTTCCTCGGCGCTGGCTCTGGCGAAATGCGCGCCGAGCCTCGACAGGAATGCCTCGTCAGGCGGATCGTTCGACCACAGGGCGAAAATTCCCTGTCCGGTCAGATGACGCGTAAGCCGCGCCAGCCCGTCATCGCTGTACAGCGCCGCATGCGACGGGTTCAGGTGAAAATCCGGGCTGTGATCGATATCAAGGAAGATGCCGTCGAACCGTCGCCCCGGCTGGCCAGCATCAAACCCGGCATCGCCAAGCGCAAGGGCGAAAAAATCGCCCTCGGCGAAGGTGCATCGGGGGCTTTCGGCAAGCTTTGCGCCAAGCGGCAGGATGCCGGCGCGGTGCCATTCGATGATCGGTGCCAGATATTCAACCACCGTCAGCGATCGCACATGATCATGCGCCAGCACGGCGTCGGCCGTATAGCCAAGTCCCAGCCCACCAACCACTATGTCGGGCGCATCTGACGTCATGCGTTCCATCGGCAGCCGTGCCAGCGCAATCTCGGATGCGGTGAACATATCCGACATCAGATGCTCGTCATTCAGGATGACCTCGACCACATCACGGTCCAGCGCCAGAACACGACGCCGCCGCAGGATCAACTCGCCAAGCTGCGTCTGCCGGTAGTCAAGCTCTTCAAACATGTGCGCCATGGAAGTCCCCATTCCTGATCAAGCGGTGGTTCGGGCCACCTCAGATCGATCCTGCCTCGACCATGTAGTTGTTCGAGCTGCACATCGCGGCATCATCCGATGCCAGAAACAGGATCATCCGCGCGACATAGACCGGATCAATCAGGTCGGGAAGGCATTGCCGCTTCAGGTGGCTCTCCAGTGCCTCGGGCGTTACCCACAATTCCTTCTGGCGTTCGGTCATGATCCAGCCCGGCACAACCGTGTTGACGCGGATCCGGTGCTTGCCAAGATCGCGCGCCATCGTGCGGGTCAGGCCGTGAACCGCCGATTTCGCTGTTGTATAAGCCGGAAAGTTACCCTGACCCTCCCACCATGAATTCGACCCGATATTGATAATCGACCCGCCGCCGCCATCAATCATATCCGGCGCGACATCCTGAATGGCAAAGAACATATGGCGAAGATTGGTCGCCATCCTTTCATCCCAGAATTCGACGCTGACATCCTTCCAGTCATGCCTGTCATCGCGCGCCGCGTTGTTGACCAGTGTGGTGAACGGGCCAAGCCGCGCCCGCAGCGCGGCCAGCGCGGCCTTCATCGCGGCAATGTCGCGAAGATCGCAGATCTCGTAATCGACGGTGCCGTCACATTCGTCCCGCAATGCGGCGCTGGCATCGGCATCAAGGTCGAGGAAGCCGACCTTCGCACCCTGGGCGGAAAATGCCCGCACGATTTCGGCGCCGATACCGGAGGCGCCGCCGGTGATGATCACGGCCTTGTCGGCCAGGCTCGGATAATGGGCAAACTGTGTCATTGTTTCAAAGTCCACATCGGTTTTGGGTTATTCGGGATTGGCAATCCGGAATTGTCTATATTGGCGGCAGTCTGGTCCGCCTTGCCCAGTCATGCCATCACAAGCGCGACGCGACAAGCGCTTGCTGCCTACATTGGCCTTGCCGTTCACCGAAAGAAGACGGACACTCTTCCCGCAGGGCCGTTACAGCAGGGAAAGGCGCACCGCAATGTTTGGCGTTATCGAGGGTACGGGCATTGAGATCATCAGGCCGGAATTCGCCGACCGCACGCTTGGCCATGCCCATGTCGAGAGGCTTTGGACAGGCGGGCGCTGGTGCGAGGGGCCGGCCTGGTTTGGCGGCGGACGCTATCTTGTCTGGTCCGACATCCCGAATGACCGGATGATGCGCCTTGATGACACCGATTCCTCGGTGTCGGTCTTTCGCCAGCCATCGCAGAATTCAAACGGCAACACCGTCGATAGGCAGGGACGGCTTGTTACCTGTGAGCATCTGACCCGCCGGGTCACGCGGACCGAGCATGACGGATCGGTGACAATACTTGCCGATGCCGTTGAAGGCCGGCGGTTCAATTCCCCGAATGACGCGGTCGTCGGCTCCGACGGATCGGTCTGGTTCACCGACCCGTCCTATGGAATCCTGATGGATTATGAGGGCCGGCGGACAGATAGCGAGATCGGCGCCTGCCATGTCTATCGCCGGGATCCCGAGACAAAAGAAGTCACTGCGGTGGCGACCGATTATGTCAAACCAAACGGGTTGGCTTTCTCGCCTGATGAGACAATTCTCTATATCGCCGATACCGGCCGCTCGCACGATCCGGACGGCCCGGCGCATATCCGTCAGCATCGTGTATCGGATGATGGCAGGACGCTGTCCGGTGGCGAGGTGTTCGCCACCAGCACAAGCGGCCTGTTCGACGGGTTCAGGGTGGATTGCGACGGGTATCTGTGGAGTTCGGCCGGCGACGGTGTGCATTGCCTTGGCCCGAACGGCGATCTGATCGGCAAGATACATATTCCCGAAACGGTGGCCAATGTCTGTTTTGGTGGACCGAAGCTGAACCGGCTCTTCATCACCGCCACGACGTCACTCTACGCTGTGTTCGTCAACACAAACGGCCTTCGTCAGACCAGATAATCACTCACCGGAACGCCGGACTGCAGGCGTGCCGGGACCAGCATATCGACGTTCACGCCCTCTGCCACAATGTCGGATGGCAGAGCCATCCGCTGCGCCAGACAGGCGGCCACCCGTGCCAATGCGGGGCTTGTCTGGATGCCATAGCCCCCCTGCCCGGCAAGCCAGAAGAAACCGTCAACAACATCAGAAAATCCGGCCACCGGCGTCTTGTCAGCGACAAAGCTGCGAAGCCCTGCCCATTTTGACTGTGGACGGCTGATCGGCATGTCGAAGGCGCGTTCGATCCGGTCAAGACAGATCGCGACATCAAGCTCGTCCGGCTGCACATCGCAGGGCGGCATCGGATCTTCATTCGCCGGAGAGACAAGAAACTGCCCACTTTCCGGCTTCAGATAAAAACCTTCCTCCATATCGATGGTCATCGGCATTCTGTCGCTGTCAATATCCGGTGGCGCCGCGATCATCACTGCGGTCCGCCGCTTTGGCACAAGGCCGATCACCTCGGCACCCGCCATCCGCCCGATCTCGTCGGCCCAGGCTCCGGCCGCATTGATGATCACCGGGGTACGGAATTCCCTGTCGCCGGCGGAAATGTGCCAGATACCGGCCGCGCGCCGCAGCGTCGCCACCGGCCGGCCCGTCACCAACCGCCCACCACGCGATTTCATCAGGCGCAGAAACCCGCGATGCAGCGCATTGACGTCGATCTCGCTTCCCGAACTGTCAATCACGCCATGCGTGGCATAGCCGGAACGAAGCAACGGTTGCACCGCGGCAAGCCCGTCACCCTCGACCATCTGCAGCGCCACATCGCCACCGGCATCAGCGATGAACTCCGCCGTGGCGTCGCGTTGATCCTCGCGGGCAATCATCAATATATTTCGCTGGTGGAGTAACGGCGTCTCGCTGAATCCGTCTGGCGGGCTTTGAAAGAAAGGTCCCGAGGCACGGGTCAGCGCCCGGATTGCGGGCGGCCCATAAGCCGGGACATACATGGCCGCGGACCGGCCTGTCGAATGATAGCCCGGCTGGCTTTCCGCCTCGAGCAGCAACACGTCGGCATCGGCGGCAAGCTCCGCCGCCACCGAAGCCCCGGCAATACCGGCCCCGATCACGACAAAATCATAATGTGAACTCTCAGACTGCATCCGACCCCGACCGCCTTTACCAGTTGCCAGACCGATTGTTCAGCCGTCGGGCCTTGTGCGCTTGCGCGGACGGCCACCGATGCCAAGTGCTAGAATGACCACGATTTCATCCGGATGCGGCGCGTCGCCAATGCTGATCTCGGCGGCATCCATATGGTCGAAGTCCCAGATACTGCGCTTGCTTGTCATCGGCACGGACAGGCTGGCGCCGGGGCCGGCAAGCTTCTTGGTCGACGGGATGATCTCCGTCGCCTCGCCAAGCGCGCCGCGAACCGGCGCCCCGAAGCGGGGATGAATGAGGGCGGCGGCATGCTCGATCTCGCCATGGATGCCGATGATCGCGCCCTTGCCGTAGGAATCGACATCATCCGGTGCGGCATCAAGTGCCGCCAGCCCGCGCGCCACCAGCGCCGCCGAGATCGCCGCGCCAAGATCCTTCAGAACCTCGAGGTCACCATCAGGCTGGCCCGCCAGCGGATTGGGGATCACCGCAGCGACAACGCATTTCCGGCTTGGCCCGGGCGCCGTCGCGCCGGCCTCTTTATATATGTCCTCGACCGTCGCCACCATTTTACGGATTTCAAGCTTTACGTTCATGTCACCCAGCCTCCCTTCACATTTCGAGTAATCCTGCCACATCGCCATCCATCGGCGAAAGCGCCTTTCGCAGCCTCTTCACCCGACTATGTGGCAAAATTTTATCATTTGGTAAAAAATTATGGACAAAGCGGAATTATCCGGCAATCTTTTCACGTGGCCTCGGTCTATGGCGGCAGAACAACGCACGCGCCATGCGCCGCGGCCAGAGATAAGGTTTGCTGCGAGTGGAGACGAAGATGGTCGATCGCTACCTCGAGGACGGGATCCTCGACAGCCGGCTTGGTGCCGGCGACTATGACGAGAATTTCGGCGACGCGCACCCGCCGCTTGACGCGCATGAGGCGATGGTCGCGGCGGACAGATGCTATTTCTGCTATGACGCCCCTTGTGTGACCGCCTGCCCAACGGCAATCGACATTCCGAAATTTATCCGCCAGATCTCGACCGGCAATCTTGACGGGTCGGCGCGAACGATCTTCGACCAGAACATTCTTGGCGGCATGTGCGCCCGCGTCTGTCCGACCGAAACCCTGTGCGAGCAGGCCTGCGTCCGCGAGGCGGCCGAGGGCAAGCCGGTGCAGATCGGGTTGCTGCAGCGCCACGCCACCGATCACGCGATGAGCCATGGTCGCCAGTTCTACAGCCGCGCCGCCGAATCCGGCAAGAGTGTTGCCGTCATCGGTGCCGGTCCGGCCGGGCTTGCCTGTGCCCACAGGCTGGCGATGAAGGGCCACTCGGTTGTCATCTATGACGCCCGCGACAAGGCCGGTGGCCTGAATGAATATGGCATCGCCACCTACAAGACCGTTGATGATTTCGCACAGCATGAAGTTGACTATGTCACCGCCATTGGCGGCATCGAGATCGTCACCGGTCAGGGTCTTGGCGATGATCTGACGATTGATGACCTGACCACGAAACATGATGCGGTGTTTGTCGGCATCGGTCTTTCCGGGGTCAATGCCCTTGGTGTCGATGGCGAGAAGGATGAGGCCGTTGCCAGCGCCGTGGATTTCATTTCCGAGCTGCGGCAGGCCGAGGATATGGCGGCCATCCCTGTCGGGCGACGTGTGATGGTGATCGGCGGTGGCATGACAGCCATCGATGTTGCCACACAGGCGCATCTTCTTGGCGCGCAGGAGGTGACAATCGCCTATCGCCGCGGCCGTGATCAGATGAACGCATCCGAGGTCGAGCAGAACCAGTCAGCCTCAAAGGGGGTCAATATCCGGCACTGGATAAAGCCTGTCGAGGTGACGAAATCGGACAGCGGCAGTCTGCATGTGAAGATGGAGTATACCGGCCTGTCTGATGGCAAGCTGGCTGGCACCGGCAAGTTCCAGACATTTGAGGTCGACCAGCTGTTCACAGCCATTGGCCAGACGCTGGAAGCCGGCGGCGCGCTCGCCGGAATCACGCTCGATAAGGGGCGCATCAAGGTCGACGATGCGCTCCGGACATCCAACCCGTCCGTCTGGGCCGGAGGTGACTGCACCGCTGGCGGCGACGATCTGACGGTGACCGCGGTGGCACAGGGGCGTGACGCGGCCGAATCAATCCACGCGGCGTTGTCCGCCTGACCCTGTCACGAAGGAGGCATCCATGGCTGACCTTAGAAATGACTTCGCGGGGATCAAGTCCCCCAATCCGTTCTGGCTTGCCTCGGCGCCGCCAACGGACAAGGAATACAATGTCGTCCGCGCCTTCAAGGCCGGCTGGGGCGGCGTGGTGTGGAAGACGCTGGGTCTGGACCCGCATATCGTCAATGTCGGCGGCCCGCGCTATGGCGCGATCTGGGGCGCTGACAGGCGTCTTCTGGGGCTTAACAATATCGAACTGATCACCGACCGACCGCTTGAAGTGAACCTTCAGGAAATCAAGTCGGTGAAACGCGACTGGCCCGACCGCGCCGTCGTCACCAGCCTTATGGTCCCCTGCGAGGAGCCATGCTGGGAGCAGATCCTGCGCCAGGTCGAAGATACCGGATGTGACGGTGTCGAGCTGAATTTCGGCTGTCCCCACGGCATGTCGGAACGCGGCATGGGCGCGGCGGTCGGCCAGGTGCCGGAATATATCGAGATGGTGACACGCTGGGCGAAGGCGAACACCCGTATGCCGGTGATCGTCAAGCTGACGCCGAACATCACCGATGTGCGCTATCCGGCGCGCGCCGCCCATGGTGGCGGTGCCGACGCCGTATCGCTGATCAACACCATCAGCTCGATCATCTCGGTCGATCTCGACAATTTTGCCCCACAGCCGACAATCGACGGCAAGGGCACACATGGCGGCTATTGCGGTCCGGCGGTCAAGCCGATCGCCCTCAATATGGTGGCTGACATCGCGCGTGACCCGGTAATGGCTTCGCTGCCGATCTCCGGCATTGGCGGCATTACCACCTGGCGGGATGCCGCGGAATTCATCACCCTCGGCGCCGGCAATGTTCAGGTCTGCACCGCCGCCATGACCTATGGATTCAAGATCATCGATGATCTTGTCGAGGGGCTGGAACAATGGATGGACAATGCCGGCCATGCCGACCTCGACGCCATCCATCGCCGCGCCATTCCGAATGTCACCGATTGGCAGTATCTGAACCTGAACTACACCGCCAAGGCGCGTATTGATCAGGACAGCTGCATCAAATGCGGGCGCTGTCATATCGCCTGCGAGGACACCTCGCACCAGGCCATCACAAACATGGTCGATGGCGAGCGGCGTTTCGAGGTGATCGACGAGGAATGCGTCGGCTGCAACCTGTGTGTGAATGTCTGTCCGGTGGAAAACTGCATCACCATGGAGCAGATCCCCGCCGGCGATATGGACGAGCGCACCGGCAAGCCGGTTTCCGACGAATATGGCAACTGGACGATGCACCCCAACAACCCGATGCGGGACGCCGCCGAATAGGTTTCGCCCCTGGCGGACGGCCAGAAAAACGACCGGAAAGACGGTCAGCCGGGCGCATCCGGCTGATCAACCGGCCCTGATTGGCCCTAATTGACGCTGATCAATTGACCAAGAAACAGCGTTTCCAGCATGTTCGCGGCCTCGTCATAATAGCTCTTGTCACCGGGGTCGAGACCAAGGACATGCCGCACCTGGACGCTGAAATCGGCATAATGCTGGGTTGTTGACCAAATGGCGAACAGCAGGTGTCGCGGATCGCACGTTGCCATCCGCCCATCATCAATCCAGCCCTGAAGGATCGCCGCCTTTTCCTCGACAAGCTGCCTCAGCTCGGTCTGCAGGAAATCGCCTATATGCGGCGCGCCGGCGAGGATCTCATTCGCGAAGAGCCGTGATTCGCGTGGGAAGCTCCGCGAGGATTCAAGCTTGCGGCGGATATAGGACCCGATCTCGTCAACAGGATTACCGTCGGGGCGAATTTCGCGCAGCGGCGCCAGCCAGACATCCAACAGGCCGGTCAGCAGCGCGACATGAATTTCTTCCTTGTTCCGGAAATAATACAGCAGGTTCGGCTTCGACATGCTGGCCTGGCTGGCGATACGGTCAAGCGTCGCGCCATGAAAGCCGCTTTCAGAAAATATATCGAGCGCGGCCCCCAGAATCCGCGTCTCATTCTCCATCTGGATCCGGGTCTTGCCACCCGCCGGCTTTTCCACGGCGCGCGGCTTCGCGTTACCTGTCATGTGTCCCCATTTCGCGACTGATCATTTTTTCGCGTCCGCCCATCCTAAGATATTTGACCAAACGGTAAAAATGATATTTCATAATTTTTGTGACGCCGTTTCCACCCCGGTCGTGGAAGGTCAACCCGGCCAGACAGCCGAGACGGTACGACCTGCGGGCCTGCCCATAATTCCGGGTGCCCGACCGGGCATTGACTCACCCGGCTTTTAACCGCCGGCGACAGATTGAACCAGGAAGGAAACGGTGAATGGCTTCCGACATGAACAGCACGATGATGGATCAACGTGGCAAGAATTTCCGGATCAATGGCGACCGGCTTTGGGATTCATTGATGGAGATGGCGAAGATCGGCCCCGGCATCGCCGGCGGCAACAATCGCCAGACACTGACAGATGAGGATGCCGAGGGGCGCCGTCTTTACCAGGCATGGTGCGAGGCCGAGGGGCTGGAGATGGGGCTCGACAAGATGGGCACCATGTTCGCGCGCCGCGAGGGCACCGACCCGTCATTGCCGCCGATCATGGTTGGCAGCCATCTGGATACCCAGCCTACCGGCGGAAAGTATGATGGCGTTCTGGGCGTTCTTGCCGGACTGGAGATCATCCGCACACTGAACGAGACCGGGATCAAGACGCGCCACCCTATCGAGGTCGTCAACTGGACGAATGAGGAAGGCACACGCTTTTCGCCGCCAATGATGGCCTCGGGCGTCTTTGCCGGCGTGCATACGCTGGACTGGGCCTATGGCCGCACCGATGCCGGTGGCAAGAATGTCGGCGATGAACTGGCCCGCATCGGCT
>CAJWDO010000017.1 GCA_913031555.1 uncultured Alphaproteobacteria bacterium
CTGCCATTGCCGGCGCCGAGCCGCTGGCGGATCTTGACGAGCGGATCAGTGCCCAACAGCCGGATGATGTGTGCTGTTTCATCTACACTTCCGGCACTGGCGGCCGCCCCAAGGGGGGGATGCTGACACACCGGTCGATCCAGGCCAACATCAAGGCGGCGATTGAGCTTCTTGCCGAGGGCAATGTCCTCGAGAACCAACGGTTCCTGTCGCTGCTGCCATTGTCGCATTCCTATGAACATACCGCCGGGATGCATCTTCCCTTCCAGATCATGGCCGAGGTCTGGTATTGCGAGAGCACCGACCAGATCGCGAACAATCTGATCGAGGTCTCACCCACCCTGATGACCGCGGTACCACGGCTCTATGAGGTGCTTCATGACCGTATCATGCGCGGCGTACGGGCCAAGGGTGGAATGTCTGAAAAGCTTTTCAACGCGGCGGTACGGCTCGGCAGCAAGCGCCTTGCCGGGCGGCATCTGCTACCTCATGAATTCGTTCTGAACCTTGTTGTCGACAAGGTGGTCAGAACCAAGGTGCGGGACCGTCTTGGCGGCCATCTGCGATATTTCATTTCCGGCGGTGCCGCACTCAATCCGGAAATCGGCAATTTCTTCATGGCACTCGGGATCAATCTGCTGCAGGGATATGGCCAGACCGAAGCCTCGCCATTGATCTCCGCCAACCGGCCGGGACAAATCAAGATCGAAACGGTCGGCCCGGTGGTTGCCGGAGTCGATCTGCTTATCGCAGATGACGGCGAGATACTGGTACGCGGTGATCTGCTGATGAAGGGCTATTGGCGCGACGATGCCGCGACCATGGCGGCAATTCGCAATGGCTGGCTTCATACCGGCGATATCGGCGAGATTGACGCTGACGGCTATATCTCGATCACCGGCCGCAAGAAGGATATCATCGTGAATTCGGGCGGCGAGAATATCGCCCCCGGCCGCGTCGAGGCCCTGTTGACGATCGAGCCTGAAATCGAACAGGTCATGGTCGATGGGGACAAGCGACCCTGGCTGTCGGCCGTGATCGTGCCGTCGGACGATCTACGGGCCATCGCCCCCTCGCCGGACGCGCTCTATACAATGATTGGCGAAGCTGTCGACCGCGCCAACAGCCGCCTGTCACAACTCGAACGCGTGCGGCGCTACATCATCGCCGATGAACCATTCACCACCGAGAATGGCCAGATGACCGCGACTCTCAAGGTCAGGCGCCATGTCGTTCGCGAGTTGTACGGGGACAGGATCGACGCCCTGTATCCCCAGAAATAGGTAAAAGTGCCCCTCCTTCCATCCACACCACCAAATCTGCTGGTGATCATCTCGGACGAGCATCGTCGCGATGCCATGGGATGCGACGGGCATCCGATTGTTCAAACGCCCAACCTTGACCGGCTCGCCAGGCGCGGCACGAGGTTCACCAACGCCTACACCGCCTCGCCGATGTGCGTGCCGACCCGTGCCGCCCTTGCCTGTGGACGGCATGTTCACCAGACCGGGTTCTGGGACAGCGCCACACCCTATGACGGAACGATAAAAAGCTGGATGCATCAGCTTCGTGACAGCGGCATCGAAACCACCTCCATCGGCAAGCTCCACTATCGCTCAGGTGAGGATGACAACGGCTTCTCTCAGGAAATGCTGCCGATGCATGTTGTTGGTGGCGTCGGCTGGGCCATTGGCCTGCTTCGCGATGACCCGCCACCCTATGACGTAACAGCCGAACTGGCAGCCGACAGTGGTGCCGGGGAAAGCACCTACACTGCCTATGACCGCGACATTACCGACGCCGCTGTGGATTGGATTAAATCGCATTCCGATAAAGGCCACGACAAACCCTGGGCCGGATTCGTGTCACTTGTCAGTCCGCATTATCCGTTGACCGCACCGACGGAATTCTACGACCTCTACCGTGATGGGAAGTTCGACCTCACGCCACAGACGGTCCCCGACCATCCCGAGATCCAGACACTTGCCTCATTCTTTGATTATGATTCCCATTTTACAGAGACAAGCCGGCACGCCGCCATGGCCGGATATTTCGGGCTGACGAGCTTTCTTGATGCGTGTGTTGGCCGTGTTCTGAAGGCACTCGAAGACAGCGGCCAGGCCGAAAATACGATTGTCATCTATCTCTCGGATCATGGTGAAATGCTGGGGGAGAAGGGTCTTTGGACAAAACAGGTGATGTATGAGGCCTCGGTTGGCATCCCGCTGATCATGGCCGGGCCAAACGTGCCTGCCGACAACATCTGCAAGACAGCCGTGTCGCTGGTCGATATCGCCGCCACAGCACTGGATGTCATGGAACTGCCTGCCGATGCAGATTGCCCTGGCCAGTCACTTCGGATGGTTGCCACCGCGCCGGATGATGGCGACCGGACAGTCTTTTCCGAATATCATGATGGTGGATCAAGCACCGGGGCCTTCATGGTGCGATGGCAGAACTGGAAATATGTTCACTATGCCGGGGGTCTGCCACCGCAACTCTTTGATTTGGCCGCTGATCCCGGAGAATTGTCGGATCGCGGTCTTGACCCGGCACCCGATGCGGTCGCGGCACGATCCGAGGGCGCCAGGCGTCTGATGGAGATTTGTGACGCCGATGCCGTTGACAGGCAGTGCCGTGCCGACCAGAAGGTACGGATTGCATCCCTCGGTGGTCGCAAGGCCTGTCAGGAAGCTTACCTTTTCAACCACACACCAACACCAACCGAACAGGCAGCAATGGAGTCGGACAATGGTTGACACCCACGACCTGACAGCCGGGGCGGCGTGGATGGGCGGTGAGATCATGCCGCTGTCGGCGGCACGATTGCCGGTCAATGACTGGGGAATCATCCATAGCGATATCACCTATGACGTCGTTCCTGTCTGGGATGGCGGTTTTTTCCGGCTGGATGATTATGTGGACAGGTTTTGCCGCTCGATGGCGTCGCTGCGCATGGATGTCGGCATGAGCCCTACGCAGATCCGCGCGTCGCTGAGCGATATGGTGGCAGCCTCTGGATTGCGCGCAGCCTATGTTGCGATGGTGGCCTCGCGCGGTGTTCCGCTGATCCCCGGCACGCGCGACCCACGGGAATGCGGCAATCATTTCTATGCCTGGTGTGTCCCCTATATCCATATCATGCGACCGGAACTGCCGCCCGAGAACCGCTCCGCCTGGATCGCCAAACATGTGACCCGTATCCCTGAGACAAGCATCGATCCGCGCGTGAAGAACTATCACTGGGGTGACTTCACCGCTGGTTTGTTCGAGGCCAAGGACAATGGATATGAAACGGTGATCCTGCTCGACGAGGCAGGACAGGTGACCGAAGGACCGGGCTTCAACGCCTTCGCGGTGAAAGGCGACAGGCTGATCACCTCGGATCATGGCATGCTGGAGGGAATCAGCCGCCGCACAGTGCTTGAAATGGCCACCGAACTGAAACTGACGACCGAGATCAGGCCAATGCCGCTGGCCGAATTCATGGATGCCGACGAGGTCTTCATATCGAGTTCGGGAGGCGGTGTGATCGCGCTGACGCGCGTCGATGACCGAATTTTTGGCAACGGGGTGGCCGGGCCGGTGGCCACCGCGCTTCATGAAACATATTGGAACTGGATGAAGCGGCCGCACATGCGGACCGAAATCGCCTATCCAGCCAGCGGTCAAGCCTGACCAGTGACGGTCCGTCCATCAACCATCCTTTCAAGCATCGGCAGATAGCTTGAGAATGGTGGAACTTCCATGCCGATTTCCTTACCAGCCTCGTCATACCGGCGTACCGCGATGATGGCGTCAAAATGCGGATGGGCTTCAAAGGCGGCTGCCTCCTCGTCACTCATCGGCCCTCCCTGCAGACTCAGTGAATGCACTGACGCCTCGGACAATGTGTCGAAATAGCCGGGTTCACGCGCGCACAGATAGCGTTTGGCGGCGACGTGGTAGCGACAGCAATCAACGACAAGCTCCGGAAAGAATGATTCCAGCACCGCCGCCCCGGCATTTTCATGCTTGCGGTCGGTCTGGTCCTCAAGAAACATCGTTCCCGAGGGTAGCGGCATACCGATGAATTCGCCGGTGAAATGACCAATATCATGCAGCAGTGCCGCCGCGATCACCTGTTCCTTGTGCCCGTCGCGCTGCGCGAAATGCGCTGCCTGCAACATGTGCTCACCAATGGTCACAGGTTCGCCAAGATATTCATCGGCGCCACGCCGCGTGAAAATCTCGTCTAGAAACGGAATGATTGTGGATTTGGTCAGTTCGCTCATGGCTTCAGTCATCGTAACGCATCCGGTCAGGTCATCCCGGAATATCCGGTGACATAAAAAGGGTGGCGCCCGCCAGGACCCGTGGCTGCAGCTTTCGCTGCGATACCCTCCCCCCACTGATAATGCCGACAAAGTCGACAGTCTCGACCGAGTACACACAGCGGGCGCCGTCTGTTTGCCGTAAGGACGATTTTTCAAGCCCGACCTCACCGCTCATTATCTTCTCGCACGTCTCGAAGAACGCCTTCGAGAGTTCTCGCCGTATTGATGATCAACTCGCCGCCAGGTCGGACTGACTTGCTGACTTGCCACCATTCCCGGCGTCACGCGTTCCCGGCGTCGAGAAGGCCTTCCATCTCCAGAACGATGTCTGAACGCTTCCCAATTCCGGGATATAGAGTTCACCAACCAATCACCGGTGGAAAGCCGTAACATCGCAAATGGCTGTGACCAATCATCGCAATGCCGCGTTAATGGTTAAAAAACTATACGTTGTTCTGAGAGGTGTAGGTGTCACAATCCTGTGCAAATCATCACACCAGATTGCTGGCAAGGTCGCACGCAAGCCGACATTCGGGTCTGTCATCCGGCACTACACATGATGCCAGTTTGAACTATATCTTATCAGGGCCCGTTCGCAATCGATCGCCCTGACGGGCCGGGCCGATGGTGTGGGCGGTGAGGTGTTTTATGAGGAGAGTCGATATGAAGCCATCGTTTGACCGGTTCGGAGCGTTTGTGCGTGGCGCTGCCATGGCCGGGCTGATCACCAGCTCCGTGATCATCACCGCCAGCGCCGAGACGATCACATCGCATGGCATCTCAACCTTTGGTGAGCTTAAATACAGCGCCGATTTCCCGCATCTTGACTATGTGAACCCCGACGCGCCGAAAGGTGGCGAGATCTCGATCTGGGGTTTTGGCGCGTTTGATTCGATGCACCCCTACACTACCAAGGGCCGGGCCGGGCAACTTTCCTCGATGTTCTTTGAGAGCCTTCTCGAAGGCACGGCTGACGAGGCCGACGCTGTCTATGGCCTTGTCGCCGAATCCCTCGAATATCCGGCCGATAGAAGCCATGTTATCTTCAACATGCGGCCCGAGGCACGCTTTTCCGACGGATCGCCGCTGACCGCCGCAGATGTTGTCTTTTCCTACGAAACCCTCCGTGACAAAGGGCTGCCTTCATTCCGCGCGGTGATTGAAAAACAGATCGAAAGTGCTGAAATCCTGTCACCCCATCGGGTAAAATTCACCTTCAAACAAGGCATCGCGACCCGCGATCTGCCACTGACCGTCGGCGGCCTGCCCATTTTCTCCAGGGACTGGTACGAATCAAGTGGCGCCAATTTTGAGGATTCCACTCTCACCCCCGGCCTTGGCTCTGGCCCGTATGTTCTGGATTCACTTGATGTCGGCCAGCAGATCATCTATCGCCGCAACCCGGATTACTGGGGCAAGGATCTGCCGATCAACCGAGGGCGGCATAATTTTGACCGGATAAGAATCGAATATTTTGCCGATTACAACAGCGCCTTTGAAGGTTTCAAGGCCGGCACCTACACTTTCCGCACCGAGGCCTCTTCAAAAATCTGGGCCACAGGATATGACTTTCCCGCCATCGAGAAAGGCTGGGCCGTCAAGGACACGCCGCCTGACGGCACGTTGGCCAGTGGCCAGTCCTTCATCTTCAACCTGCGACGTGCGAAATTTCAGGACATCCGGGTGCGTGAGGCGATCAGCCTGATGTTCAATTTCGAATGGTCGAACAAAACACTGTTCTACGGAATCTATGCCCGCATCAATTCATTCTGGGAGAACAGCCATCTGAAAGCCACAGCCATGCCAAATGAAGGTGAATTGGCACTGCTCCGGCCGATTGCCGATCTTCTTCCCGATGGCGTCCTGGATGGCGAGGCGGTAAAGGCACCCACATCATCGGAACGCCAGCTTGACCGCCGCAATCTGCGCCGCGCCTCGGCGCTGCTTGACGAGGCGGGGTGGGATGTTGGCGATGACGGCATGCGCCGAAATGCCGATGGCGTGACACTGAAGGTGGAAATCCTCAATGATTCTCAGGCCTTCGACCGGGTGATAAATCCCTATGTCGAGAATTTGCGCGCACTTGGCATCGACGCCGTGCATACCCGCATCGACAATGCGCAGATGACGGAGCGTGAACGGAATTTCGATTTCGATATGCTGACCGGCAATTTCCGCACCCAATTGACACCCGGGTCCGAGCTTGAACAATATTTCGGCTCGGAAAGCGCCGAATTCTCGATCTTCAATCTTGCCGGCTATGGCAGCGAGGCGGCAGACAGGCTGATAGCGGATGTGAAAGCGGCGCAGACCCGCAGCGAACTTGACGATGCGATCCGAGCACTCGACCGTGTATTGCGGGCTGAAAAATTCTGGGTCCCGCAATGGTTCCGCAATATTCACACAATCGCCTATTACGACATGTATCGCTATCCCGATGCCCTGCCCCCCTACGCGCTTGGCACGCTTGATTTCTGGTGGCTCGACCAGCAGGCTCATGACAGTCTGAAGGCCGCCGGCGCCTTCTGATACCGGTCATGGAGACTGTCCCGCTATGAGCGCCTATATCCTGCGCAGACTGGCCCTGATCCTGCCAACACTGTTCGGCATCATGCTGATCAATTTTGTTCTGGTGCAGTTTGTTCCGGGTGGGCCAATTGAACAGATCCTCTCCCAGTTGGAACAGGAAACAGGCGTGTTGGACGGCATTGCCGGCGGCAGCAGTGAAATCAGGCAGACCAGTACGCGCGGCGATTATCTCGGCGCGCAGGGTCTGCCGGAAGATTTTGTGGCCGATCTCGAACGCCAGTTCGGCTTTGACAAGCCGCCCCTGGAGCGGTTCCTGTCGATGCTGTGGGGCTATATGAGGTTTGATTTCGGCGAGAGCTATTTCCGGTCAATCAGCGTCACTGACCTGATCATCGAGAAAATGCCAGTCTCGGTTTCGCTGGGTCTGTGGACGACGCTTCTGGCCTATCTGATCTCGATCCCGCTTGGCATTCGCAAGGCGGTCCGTGATGGCAGCAGTTTTGACAGTTGGACCTCTAGCCTGATCATTGTCGGCTATGCCATTCCGGGGTTCCTGTTCGCGATATTGCTGCTGGTGATGTTCGCCGGCGGGTCCTATGTGAAAATCTTTCCGCTTCGCGGACTTGTCTCGCCCGATTTCGCCGATATGCCGGCCTGGCGCCAGATCCTCGACTATTTCTGGCATATCGCGCTGCCTGTCATCGCTTCGACAATCTCTGCCTTTGCGACGCTGACCCTACTGACAAAGAACTCATTCCTCGATGAAATCCGCAAACAATATGTGCTGACGGCGCGCGCCAAGGGCCTGGCCGAGAAAAATGTCCTCTATGGCCATGTCTTTCGCAATGCCATGCTGATCGTC
The DNA here is from genome assembly GCA_913031555.1 of uncultured Alphaproteobacteria bacterium. Lineage (GTDB taxonomy): Bacteria > Pseudomonadota > Alphaproteobacteria > Puniceispirillales > Puniceispirillaceae > UBA8309. The sequence goes on from CAJWDO010000017.1 coordinate 7,708, forward strand.
ATTGCCGGCTTCCCGGCGGTGTTTGTCTCGGTATTCTTCGGCAGCTCGCTGATCATCGAAACGATATTCTCACTCGACGGGCTTGGCCGCATGGGGTTCGAGGCTGCCGTCGCCCGCGACTATCCGGTTGTCTTCGGCACTCTGTTCATTTTCAGCCTGATCGGCCTTGTCATCGGCCTGATCTCGGATCTGATGTATGTCTGGATCGACCCGCGGATCGATTTTGAATCGAGGCTGTCATGAGTCCGGTCAGATCGTCTCATATCAGCCTGAATACCCGGCGATGGCAGAATTTCCGGCGCAACCGTCGCGCCTTCATCTCGCTGATTGTCTTCAGCGTCTGTTTCATTGTCTCGCTGTTCGCCGAAATTCTGGCCAATGACAGACCAATCCTGGTGAAATACCGCGACGGTTTCCACATGCCGGTCTTCCAGTTCTATTCCGAGAAGAGCTTTGGCGGCGATCTTCGCACCGAGGCCATCTATGGCGAAATCGAGGTGCAGTGCCTGATCATCACCGGCGGGATCGAAGCCTGCTGGGACACGCCACAGATCCTGATCGATGATGCCGCGGACGGGCGCATTGATGGCCGGGAGATTGCGCGTGGCTGGCTTGTCTGGCCGCTGATCCCCTATCATCATTCCACCATCGCGACACTTGACAGCCCGGCCCCCTCGCCGCCGGATGCTGATCACTGGCTTGGTACCGATGATACGGCGCGGGATGTACTGGCACGGATCATCTACGGCTTCCGGCTGTCGGTCCTGTTCGCCATTATCGTTTCGGTGATGGCCTCGGCCATCGGCATCCTTGTCGGGGCGGTTCAGGGCTATCTTGGCGGCCGCACGGACTTGCTGGCGCAAAGGCTTATCGAGGTCTGGGGAGCGACGCCGTCGCTTTATATTATCATCATCGTTTCGGCGATCTGGCGCATGGATTTCTGGCTTCTGGTGTTTCTGATGACGTTGTTCAGCTGGACTGCGCTTGTCGGTGTTGTACGGGCCGAATTCCTGCGGGCACGCAATTTCGAATATGTGCAGGCGGCCAAGGCACTTGGCGTGCAGCCACTCGCCATCATGTTCAGGCATGTGCTGCCAAACGCCATGGTGGCGACACTGACGATGCTGCCCTTCATCGTTACCGGTGCCATCGGCTCGCTCGCGGCGCTTGATTTCCTCGGTTTCGGCCTTCCCTCCTCGGCGCCCTCGCTTGGCGAATTGACACTTCAGGCAAAGCAGAACCTGCAGGCGCCGTGGCTTGGCCTGACAGCATTCCTTGTCTTTGCTTTCCTGCTGGCGCTGCTTGTCTTCATCTTTGAAGGTGTGCGCGACGCCTTCGACCCGCGAAAGACCTTTTCATGACCATGCCGCTGTTGTCCCTTCGCGATCTGCGGGTCGGCTTCCGGCGTGATGGTGTGGTCAAACCGGCGGTTACGTCACTGTCGCTTGATGTCATGCCCGGTGAAACGGTGGCGCTTGTCGGTGAAAGCGGATCTGGCAAATCGGTATCGGCGCTGGCCAGCCTCGGCCTGCTTGCCGACAATGCCGTTCAGCAGGGCGACATAAGGTGGAAGGGCGACCTCATAGACCCGCATAACGAGACCTTCATGCGGGGGCTTCGCGGCAACCAGATCGGGATGGTCTTTCAAGAGCCGATGACATCGCTCAACCCGCTGCATACCATCGAACGGCAGATTGGCGAGAGCCTGCAACTTCATCAGCCACTGCGGCCGGCCGCGGCGCGAGATCGCACAATCGAACTGCTGCATCGTGTTGGCATTCCGAACCCGCAGGAACGTCTGGCATCCTATCCGCATGAGTTGTCCGGTGGTCAGCGTCAGCGGGTCATGATCGCCATGGCACTGGCGAACGGTCCCGATCTGTTGATCGCCGATGAACCGACAACGGCACTGGATGTCACCATCGAGGCGCAGATTCTTGACCTGCTGGCCGAACTGAAACGCGACAGCGGGCTCTCGATGCTGTTCATCACGCATGATCTCGGCGTGGTCAGGCAGATTGCGGACCGTGTCCTTGTCATGCGGCAGGGCGAACTGGTGGAAAGTGGCATGGCGGCCGATATTTTCGCCACACCGCGAGAGGCCTACACAAGAGACCTGATCGCGGCACAACCGCAGGGCCTCCGCGCCCCACAGACAGGCGATACAGATGATCTGCTGGTGGCGCGCGATATCAAGGTGCATTTTCCGGTCCGCGGCGGGTTGTTGCGCCGCACACGAAGCGTGATCAAGGCTGTCGACGGTGTCGATCTTGAGGTAACGGCCGGCCGCACTGTCGGCATTGTCGGGGAAAGCGGGTCAGGCAAATCGACGCTTGCCCGCGCCATCACCCAGCTTGTCACCTGTCAGGGCCACATCACCTTTGATGATGCCGAAATCAGCAAGCGTGACAAACGGGGGCTGCAGGCCTTCCGCCGGCAGGTGCAGATCGTCTTTCAGGACCCGTTCGGGTCGCTGTCACCGCGAATGTCGGTTGGCGACATCATTGCTGAGGGACTGGTCGCGCATGACATCGGCACGGCGGATGAACGCCGCGCGGCGGTGGCAGAAGTGCTGGAAGAGGTCAGGCTGGACCCGGCGGTGGCAAGCAATTATCCGCATGAATTTTCAGGCGGCCAGCGGCAGCGGATCGCCATTGCCAGGGCATTGATCCTGAAACCGCGGATTATCCTGTTCGATGAGCCGACCTCGGCTCTTGATATGACCGTTCAAAAATCGCTGATTGCGCTTCTTGATCGTCTGCAGCACCGCTTCGCTCTTGGTTATCTGTTCATAAGCCATGATATCGCGCTGATCGGGTCAATCAGCGATGAGATGATCGTGATGAAGGACGGGGTTGTCGTCGAACGCGGCGCGACACGTGGCATCATGCAAACCCCGCAACATCCCTATACGATCGATTTGATTGCCGCGGCACGGCGCAAGAGCGCCTGACCATGAAATCCGCGCCCCGACTTGGAGGCCATTGATCCAATGCAGGAATCCGACACCCTTACCACGCTGCGGATTACCGACGCCATCGCTCGCATGTTTGTCGAGCGCGGCGATTCCTGCCTTCGTGAATTCACCCTGCGTACCGGCCGCCGGGTCGACATCATCGCCATTGGTGGCGGTGGTGGTGGCGAAATCACGATTGTCGAGGTGAAATCCTCGCGGCAGGACTTTCTCAGCGACCGGAAGTGGCATGAATATCTAGAATGGGCGGACAAGTTCTATTTTGCCGTCGCCGATTATTTTCCGCGCGATATCCTGCCCGGCGAGGCGCAGTGCGGCATCATCATCACCGATGGATTCGATTGTCTGGAGGTGCAAGCCGCGCCTGTATCACGGCTGGCGGCGCAGCGACGCAACCATCTGATACGCCGACTCGCGCATGTCGCGATGCGGCGGCTTGAATTCACCGGCACAGGCACAGAACCGGTCCCTGAAGAGGCGGATGAGGCACCGGAATAGCCGCGGGGTCGCGAACCACTGCGTCGCAGGGCCTCAGCCAAGCGTACCTTCCAAAACATAGCGCAGGATCTGCACGATCTGCTCAGGCGTCTCGGTGACGGCGAGCGCCGCGGCATCCACCTCCTTCAGCGCATGCTGGTGATCGGGTCCGTGCATGATGATCAGCGACTTGCCAAGCGCCGCCGCATAGCCGGCGTCGAAGGCGGCATTCCATTGCCGATATTTCTCACCAAATCGTACCACGACGATATCGGCGGCAGCGATGCCGTTGCGGGTGCGGATGGCGTTGACGTTGGCACCCTTGTTGTCGTGCCAGAACTTGTCAGGCTCGGCCCCAAGGATGTGAACACCGCAATCATCGCTTGCCTCATGATCGGTGACCGGCCCGGAAAAATTCACATCCAGACCCGCGGCGCCTGTGATGATCCGGTCACGCCAGTCTGAGTGGATTTCCCCTGACAGATAAACAGTGAGGCTCATGAAGAATTCCTTTCCCAATAACAACGAGGCCTTCCAGCAATCGGCCGCAAGGCCGCAACGGATGGCTATGAAAAGCGGCGTGGCACTAGCGTCTGTTCTGACAGGTAACGCACAATGTCACCGCCGGGTCGATGCCGAGCCTTTCTGGCAGGATATCCTCGCCACAGGCAAGGCAATATCCATATTCATCCTCATCAAGACGGCGCAGCGCCGCGTTCAGTACCGCCAGCCTGTGCCGCCGCCGTTCCTCTCGTGCCACATCCATCGACTGCTGCAGCATCGCGTCCATTCGCGACAGGCGGCCGACCGATTGCTGGTCAAGCTCGACCGGCGCTCGGCCCTCACGGCTGCCGTCACTCAAGGCGCGCAGCTCGTCAATCTCCTGCAGGATCTTTTTGCGACAAATTGCGTGGTCCATACGGGAGTTGCCTAAATCCTGTTACCTTTCAGAAGCTTGCGGAGTTCCACCTTGGCAGCATTATGAAGGTCGGTAAGGCTCATCGGGTCACATTTGTACCCGGTTTCGGAACCCGCACCGTCCATGGACAACTCTAGTGTCAGCCCCAGACTCTTGCGATTTATGGCGATTTTCACCGCATCGTTTGCCACCCTATAATGGTCGGGCGTCTTGCTGATCCCGAACGTCATGTAGTGGATGTCATCATCCTTGTCGAACCTGGCCCAGCCGAAGGTTTCGCGGTCCTTTGTGAGCAGGAAATATTGTTTGATATCCCCAGCGGGATTGTCGGCAAGATCATCGGCAATACATAACAGGCCGACGCCACCCACGAAGAACCCCGGTACGGGCGACACCTGTAGAGCCCGGTTCGTCGTGTCGGCACCGGCCGCCCCACCAATGAGCATCATCAGAATTGCGGTTATGAACTGCCGCATCCGTTCCTCCAATTTTCTAAACTTTGGCGTATTCTAGCAGAATCGGAGGCAACGCACAGCCACACACGGCATTCCACCACATCGGCTCCGAACGGATGAAAAACCCGGCAAGCCAACCCGGCAGGTCAACCCGGCGAATTCATATGATTTCATGAAAAAATGGGTGACCTTCTTTCGCACACCGCAATGCAAGAACCACATGAGAATTATTGCTCTCTGGCAGGATCCTCACCATTCACTGAACCTGTTTTGTAAAGCGCACAGAACTCGCTTCTTTGCATCACCTGTAAAATTTATACCGTTTAGGCAGCAGAAATACATAAATAAAATGTTTTAATTCAGATATTTGACTAATTGCGACAAAATAACGGACTAAATTGGTACGGATTCAGTTGCAATTGATAACAGTTCGCAATATCACAGAGCTATCTCCAGCACTTACTTGCCGGGAACGACAAACAAATTTTGAGAGGAAAATCAGGTGAAAAAGACAAACCTGCTAATGAGCACAGTCGCCAGCATCGCGCTCCTGGCGGTCGTATCCCCTGCCACGGCAGGCGATGTATACGGCCCATATCCAATTACGCTGAAAGGCTATAGCGGAGACAAAACTAACTCTGTTTCGTATTCCGGCCAGGTCGGACGCCAACTTCTTCACAACAGCTTGAAGAAAGCCATCGGGAGCGGTGCCTCGCTGGATGTGACCATGTCCTATTTT
>CAJWDO010000018.1 GCA_913031555.1 uncultured Alphaproteobacteria bacterium
TACAGTATGCCACTCTTCATCTTCATCGTCGTCGTCGTCGTCGTCGTCGTCGTCAGCACATGTAGTTGAATCTGTACCAGCGTTGTGATCGCAACAACCATGTGAGCATGGTCTATTCAATTGGTCCTCGACTCCGTCGTCAGGGTCCTCGACTTCTTCGTCGCTGCCGGGGATCCATTCAGCTTCCGGGTTCAGGGTGGCGGCAATGGCGCTGGAGGATTCGGGGATGGCGACGAACGGGCCCTGCGCCAGGTTCGGCACGGCGGCGCGGCGGGTCATCCGGAACAGGGCGAAGCCGGCGATCAACAGCTGGATGATCGTCAACAGGATGAAGAAGCTGGCAACGCCGAAATATTCCAGTGACAGTGCCGCAAGCGGTGATCCAAGGACCGCGCCGGCGCCATTGAGCATGACAAGGCCCGATGCGGCGGCCACCATCTGGCTTGGTGTCAGGAAGTCGTTCGCATGCGCGATGAACAGCGAATAGAGTGGAAACAGTGATCCGCCATAGAAAAGCATGCAGACAAGCAGCAGCGCGAAGTCGGTACGCCCGGTCAGGGTTGCCAACGCCGCCGCGCCGCCACCCATCAGGGCAACGCCAAAGATTACCACACGGCGGTCAAATCTGTCTGACAGCCGTCCCACCGGATATTGCAGCAGCAGTGCCCCGATCACCGGCGCCGTCATAAAGTAACCGACCTCGGCGTTGCTCAGCCCGACCGACAGCCCATAGACGGCGCCCATGCCGAACAGCATCGAGACAGCCACCCCATTGATGGCCAGCCCGACAACGGCCAGTGGCGAGACCTGTATCAGGCGGCGCAGGCTCATCCGCTCCGGTTCCTCGAAGGCGGGTGCCGTGCCAACCGACAGCAGCACCGGCACGACGGCGACTGATACCAGCACCGAGGCAAGAAGGAACAGACCGATGCTGTTCTCTCCGCCCGCACCGATCAACAGCTGGCCGATGGCAATCCCGCCCATCGAGACAATCATGTAGAGCGACAGCATCTGGCCCCGTGTCTCGTTGGTCGATTTGTCGTTCAGCCAGCTTTCGCAGACGATATACATACCGGCAAAACAGAAGCCGGTAAGAAGGCGCATCAGTGCCCAGACCACCGGATTGACAAGCGCCGCCACCACCAGCACCGCGGCCGACGCAAGCGCCGCCATGGCGCCGAAGACACGCACATGCCCGACATTGTCGAGAAGTCGTGGCACCAGAATCGAGCCGCAGAAGATGCCGAGGAAATAGCCCGCCATCACAAAGCCTGTGGTGATTTTGGAGAACCCGGCCTCGGTCGCCTCGGTGCCAAGCAGAACGACCTGTAGCCCGTTGCCGGACATGATCAGCAACAGGCCGAAAAACAGCGTCCAGGATGCCAAGGCGGATCTCAGCATGGCGGATCAAAGGTCCCCGTTCAGGTGCCGGAACGAATACATGAAACTTACCCGACACCGGTTTCATAAATGTGAAGAAATATCATCCAACGACCGTGGCCGTATTCGCCTTCTTTGCGACCAAAAAATCGCCAAGTCTGTCCAGAAAATTCCGAAATTGGGTCGTTTTGAAGACAGAGGGTCGAATTTTGGGAATCTCGGGGAATATCAGTCTGATGGCGGTGGGAAAAGTCTGTCGAACAGCGCCTCGATCCGTGTCTGGTGGCCTGTGATGCGGCCGCGCAGCGCTTCGATATCAGGGCTGTCGCAGACGGTGCAGATGAAATGCCGCGCCGGGGCTGACAGCGCCGTCGGATCTGTCGCGCTGGTGCCGACCACGAACCGCAGCGCGTGATGCAGGTCGGCATAGAGGCTTTCCGCCGTGACAAGCGTCTCGGCATCATCAGGCGTTATCCGGCCAACCTCGACAAGGTGGTTGAGGATGCTGTCCACCGGCAGGGCGCTGTTGCTGAACAGATCGGCGCTCAACAGTCGTAAGGCCTGGACCAGAATATCAAGTTCGCTGATGCCGCCGGGACGCTTTCGGAGCTGCCATTCACTGGCCTCGCCATAATTGTCACGAAGCCGCCGGCGCATTTCATGAAGTGGCCTGGCGATGGTCTCATATGGCAGCGGTGTGGTACGGGCCGCCGCCAGGCTGTCGATGGCCGCGGCCCCGCATGACGCGGCCGGTGTGACCAGTCGCGCCTTGCCCAGCGCCAGCTTTTCCCAGAGCCAGGCCTCGTCTCGGTAGTAGGTGGTCAGGCGTGCCAGTGACGGGGCAAGTCCCGATTTTTCACCATCGGGGCGAAGCCGCAGGTCGACGGTGAACAGCTTGCCTTCGCCCGTGGCGCCGCCAAGCCAGTTCGCCAAAGTCTGCGCCAATCTTGTGAAATAGCTGCTGGCGCCAAGGCTGCGCCTTCCATCCTCGATGCCGGTTGAGGCCACCCCCTCCGGCGCGTCCCAGACAAAGACAAGGTCGAGGTCGGATGTCGCCGTCAGATCGCCAAGCCCGAGTCGTCCCATGGCAAGCACCGCCAGGTCGCCGTCGATCATCCCATGACGGCGCTGCATGTCGGCGATGGCCAGATCCCGGATCACGCGAATAGTGGCCTCGGCGATGTTGGCAAGCGCAGCGCCGAGCGCCCGCCGGTCGGCAACCGAGCTGAGATGCTGCACCTCGGCGCGAAACTGCCGTTCACGGGTGACACGCGTCACCGTATCAAGAGCCAGTTCGGTTTGTTGGCCGGTGATCGCGGCACGAAGCTCGGATTCAAGCTCGTCGGCGGCGGGAAGTGGTTCGAAGAAGGCGGCAAACAGCACCAGATCGAACAGCGTCGGATGACGCCGCAGTCTTTCGCCAAGGCGTGGCGAGAGAACGAGGATATCACCAAGAAGCCTTGTCAGGTCACGGTTGTGATCCAATAGCGAGAAGATTTGCACGCTTGCTGGCAGGCCTTCAACGAAGTCGGCAAAACCGGCAAATGCCGTGTCGGGGTCCTGTGCGCCTGACAGGTGCGACAGCATCGACGGCATGATCCGCGACAGCAGGGTGCGGGCCCGCTCGCCGCGGGTGGCGGCGATCCTGCCGGCCATCCAGCCCGACAGCACGGCGGCGATGTCGGCCGGGCGCTGAAAGCCATGCGAGTCAAGCCAGCCGGCCAACCTGTCCTCATCACCAAACAGCGGCGCGTCTGTCGATGTGTCCTCAGGTGGCTTTACGGATCCGCCCCCGGATCCATCCGTGATCTCCTCGAACAGCCGGTGCGAAGTGTTGGTCGCAACCCCGTCCAGAACCTGCCCCAGCGCGGCAAGAAAACTCTTCGCCTCCTTATGGCCCATGAAACGTGCTGTTTCGTCGATGCCGTCCATTGTTTTCGGCAATGTGTGTGTCTGCGCGTCGCCCAGCATCTGGAGGCGATGTTCAGCGCGGCGCAGCGCCAGATATAGGGTGCCAAGGCTGTCGCGCTGGTCGGGCGTGATCCAACCCTGCGCAGCCAGTGCCTGAAGCGCTGGCAAGGTACTGCGGGCGCGAAGCGCCGGTGCCCTGCCGCCGCCGACAAGCTGCAACACATGTGTCAGGAATTCGATGCTGCGGATGCCGTTCGGGCCGGTCTTGAGATTATAGCCTTCCCAGCCAAGGCCGGCAGTCGGTCGGCGCAGCATCATCTTCATGTCATCCATGACCGTGTAATCCAGGGTCCGTCGCCAGATGAAGGGCTGGATGTCGGCCAGAAAAACCTGACCCATTTCGATATCGCCGGCGATTGGCCGGGCGCGGATGAAGGCGGCGCGCTCCCATGTCCGTGCAATGGATTCGTAATAGCCGATGGCTGCCTCGCGCTGGATGCTGACGGCGGTGGCCCCGGGATCCGGTCGAAGCCGTAGATCGCCCCGCCAGCCAATGCCGTCGCGCGTGGCGCTCGACAGCAGCCTGACGAGCGCGCGCGCCATGTCGACATAGAAACGTTGGCTTGAGTCACGGTCGGCCATCGGGTTGTCGATGGGATCGTGAAGCACCACAAGGTCGATATCCGACGAATAGTTCAGCTCGCCGGCCCCAAGCTTGCCAAGTGCCAGCACGCTCCACCCGCATCCCGCGCCGCCATTTCTCGTCAACGTGTCGGTATCGGCGATCTGTTCTCGCCGCACCGCTTGGCGAAACAGCCAGGTCACGGCACAGCGCACCGCGGCATCGGCAGCATCACTCAGCCAACGCATCTGCCTCTCGACATCATCGCATCCGGCCATGTCGGCAAGAACTACGCACAGGGCGCTCCGCTGGCGCAGCCGGCGAAGTGCGGCCATCATCTGCTGTTCATTGCCGATTGTCTCGGCATCACGCTCACAGGTTTCGATGGCGGCACGAATTTCCGCCGCGCCGCCACCGGTCGGGACGGTGGCGAGCAGGTCGGGATGCGCGCGCGCCAATGTCTGAAGGTGCCGCGAATGCGCCAGAATGGTGGCAAGTTGCGCCGGTTGAAGGGGGGCGTCTTCAGTTACATACTGGCGGACCTGTTCCGTGAGCTTGGAAAGAATGGTGGCATGGCCGGCAAGCGGCAGCGCGGTACCGGCAACCGGCGGCAATATGTGCGGTCTCTTTGTCATTGGCACCAGAATACCCAAAGCAATCTTATTGGCAAAATGCGGGTGGTCGTTCGGCTGTCGACGCGCGCTATCTGTCAGGCGGCGAGGATCGGTCCGCCGTCGCGAACCCGCCGCATCGCCCGGTGCATGCGAAGGCTGAGAAACAGCGCTGCCACCGTCAGTCCCAGCAGCAGTCCACCCCAGACGCCTGTCGGGCCAAGGCCGAAGGTGAAGCCGAATACGGCACCTGCGCCAACACCGGTGATCCAGAAGCTGGCGATGGCGATGGTTCCCGGCATGCGCGTGTCGTTGAGTCCCCGCAGAATCGACATGGCGATGGCCTGCAGCCCGTCCGGCACCTGGAACAGCGCGGTCAGCAGCATCATCGGCAGTGCCAGCGCCATCACCTCGGCATACATGGCATCACCGCTGTCGAGGAAGATGCCGACAAGGAATTGCGGCCAGATCAGCAGGATCAGCGTTGTCGCAAGTGTCGCCCCGATACCAAGCCAGAAGCTTGCGCTGGCGCTTCGCGACAGGTTCATACGATCCCCGGCACCGGCGAAATTGCCGACGCGGATGGTGCTGGCCTGCGCGATGGCGATCGGCACCATGAAGAACACTGCCGCCAGCAGATTGGTGATCGCCGCCGCGGCAAGGCCGGCGATGCTGAACAGTCCGATGAGGAAGGTCACGGCGATGAACATGCCGGCCTCGGCGACGATGGTCAGGCCAATCGGCACACCGATGCGAAGCAGCCTGACGGTCAGCCCCCAATCCATCATCCACAGCCGCCTGAACGGCCTGCCATCCCGGAATGGTGGCACGAGGGCGATATAGGCAATCAGCCCCGCGCACAGAAGCACATAGACAATCGAGGTTGCCAGCGCCACGCCGGCGAGCCCCATTTCCGGCAGCGGGCCGATTCCCGACACGAACGCCTCGTTCAGCGCGATATTGGCGGCAAGCGCCAGCAGCACCGCGATCACCTGCGGCAGCGGTCGCTGGTGCGAGATAATATACTGCCGAAGGACGAAGGACAGGAACATGAACGGCATGCCGAAACTCGACCAGATCAGGAATGGCTCGCCAATCCGCGCAAGGTCGGGATCCTGCCCAAGTGCCACCAGCACCTCTTCGCCGACAAACAGCAGTGGCACCGCAATCATGCCAAGCGTGAAGGCGACCGCCATGCCCTGGCGAAAGGCGCGGCGGACCTGGCGTTCATCGCCGGAACCTATGCCCTGCGCCACCAGCGGGCCGACGGCCAGCGAAATGCCGAGGGCGAGAAAATAGAGCGGCTGGTAGTAGCGTGAGGCGAGCGCGCCGGCGGCAAGGCTGATGCTGTCGATCTGGCCCATGGCGATTGTATCGCTTGTCCAGATACCGATGGTCGCCAGCTGCCCGATGATCAGCGGCACCGCCAGCCGCGCGTTCCAGCGCAGATGGTCGCGCCAGCTCAGCGCCTGACGGCCGGGATCGGGGTGGCTCATGAAGTCCTCTGAAGACTGCCGACAGGACAGCCCGAAAAGCCAGACGGAATGTCGACATGTCAAAATGCGTGTGATTGTGGTATCCGCGTAGGTTATTGTGGTGCAAAGATCTGACGGGCCATCTCGTCATGGAAGCAGGATATGCCAAGGAAGCCAGCCGGACGAACCTCGACACGCGGTCCCTCGGGGCGAAGCTATCGCAATGATACGGGCCTGACTCGCAAACCGAAAAAGATGCGTGGTCGCAAACCGTCTTCCCAGCGCTGGCTGACACGCCAGTTGAACGACCCGTTTGTCGCGCAGGCGAAATCGCGCGGGTTCCGGTCGCGCGCGGCGCTGAAGCTGGAACAGATTGATGATCGCTATGAAATGCTGAAGCCCGGCATGGCGATTGTCGATCTGGGATGCGCGCCGGGTGGCTGGCTGCAGGTGACGGCGGATCGGATCCGGCTTGGCGGCGGCAAGGCCAAACTTGTCGGGATCGACCTTCTGGAAACCGACATTCTGGACGGGGTCGATATCTTTGTCGGCGACATGACCGACCCGGTGATGATCGACAAGGTTCGTGCCGCCGTCGGTGGTCGCGCTCATGGGGTGCTGAGCGATATGGCAGCGGCGACAACGGGCCACCGCCCGACGGACCATCTTCGTACGACGGCGCTTCTCGAGTCCGCGCTGGATTTCGCCATCGAGGTGCTGGTCGAGGATGGTTTCTTCGTCGCCAAATGTTTCCGCGGCGGGGCGGAGCGAAGCGTGCTGGACCTCATGCAGGCGAATTTCCAGACCGTGCGGCATGTAAAGCCGGCGGCAAGCCGCCAGGAATCTGTGGAAAGCTATGTTCTTGCCACCGGATTTCATGGAACTGGCGGGCGTGTTGTTGAGACCGAGGATGGTGGCGGTGACGACGGTGGTGGCGACCATCCGGACGCGCTCCCTCCGGGCGCGCCGGGCGGCTACTCGCCGATCTAGCCGTTTCGCCCCACGACTGGCTCATTTTGGGGGTACCTTTCTTGCCGGCCCTCAGATATAGTGCGGCGCCACCGGACAGGCGGAAGGCACCCCATGGAAATTCGCGAAGCCCTGACTTTTGATGACGTGCTCCTCGAGCCGTCACGCTCTGCGGTATTACCCGCAGATACCGATGTGACAGCAAGGCTGACGCGCGAGATCAATCTGAAAATCCCGCTATTGTCGGCGGCGATGGACACGGTGACGGAACACCGGCTTGCCATCGCCATGGCGCAGGCCGGCGGCATCGGCGTGATCCACAAGAACATGTCGATCGAGGCGCAGGCGGGCGAAATCAGCCGCGTCAAGAAATATGAAAGCGGCATGGTGGTGAACCCGCTGACCATCACGCCTGACCGCACACTCGGCGACGCGCTGGAGCTGATGAAGGCGCATCAGATCAGCGGCATCCCGGTGGTGGATGGTGACGGCAAGCCGCCGCATCGTCTTGCCGGAATCCTGACCAACCGTGATGTCCGTTTCGCCAGCGACCTGAACCAGAAGGTCTGGGACCTGATGACCCGCGAGGTCATCACCATCGGAGAGGGCGCGACGCAGGAAGAGGCGAAGCGGCTGCTTCACGAGCACCGGATCGAAAAGCTTGTCGTCGTCGATAACAGGTCATGTTGTATCGGGCTGATCACCGTCAAGGATATAGAAAAAGCGCGCAACCATCCGATGGCGGCAAAGGATGCCGCCGGACGTCTTCTTGTTGCCGCCGCCACCGGTGCCGGGCCGGAAGGCGCGGCGCGCGCCGAGGCGCTGATCGAGGCTGGTGTCGATGTCGTCGTTGTCGACACCGCGCATGGCCATTCCGAAGGTGTCCTTGCTGCCGTAACCGCGATCCGCAAGATGGCGAACGAGGTGCAGGTGATTGGCGGCAATGTCGCCACCGCCGATGGTGCGCGGGCGCTGATTGATTCCGGAGCGGATGCTGTCAAGGTCGGGATTGGCCCTGGATCGATCTGCACAACGCGTATGGTTGCCGGTGTCGGCGTGCCACAGCTGACGGCGATCATGGACGCGGCCGAGGTCAGCCACGCCGCCAATGTGCCGGTGATCGCCGATGGCGGCATCAAATATTCGGGCGATCTTGCCAAGGCGCTTGCCGCCGGCGGCGATTGCGCCATGGTCGGCTCGCTTCTTGCCGGCACCGATGAAACGCCGGGCGAGGTCTATCTTCACCAGGGGCGTTCTTACAAGGCCTATCGCGGCATGGGGTCGACCGGTGCGATGGCGCGCGGCTCGGCGGATCGCTATTTTCAGGCCGAGGTCTCGCAGCCGCTGAAGCTCGTTCCCGAGGGAATCGAGGGTCAGGTGCCCTATAAGGGGCCGGCGGAGAATGTCCTTCACCAGCTTCTTGGCGGGGTTCGCGCCGCGATGGGCTATACCGGCAATGCCAGCATCGCCGACTTTCAGGCAAACGCCAAATTCCTGCGGATCACCGGCGCCGGGTTGAACGAGTCACATGTTCATGATGTGACCATCACCCGTGAAGAGCCGAATTACCGGCCACGCGCCTGAGTTCCCGGAGAGTCGCCGCGCATGACCCCAGCAGCCCGCATCGCTGCCGTGATCGAAATTCTGTCCGATGCGCCTGAAGGTGTTCCGGCGGGATCGGTGCTACGGCGTGGCCTGCAGCAAAGACGCTATGCCGGATCGGGTGACAGGCATGCCATAAGCGCGTTGTTCTGGACAATCCAACGAGCGGCGGCGCGGCTTGCCTGGCATCTTGACAGGCAGGGGCATGAGGTTACATCGCGGGCGCTGGTGATTGCGGCGCTGCGACTCGCCGACGGGGTTGACGCCGCGATGCTGGCGTCGCGTTTCGGCGGTGAGGACAAGCATGCCGCGCCGGCACTGACCGAAACGGAGCAGGCGTTGCTGGCGGCGATTGACGAATCTGTGCTGGATGACCCCGCTATGGCGCTGGCGACTCGTCTCGAATGGCCGGAGGACCTTCTTGCCGATGCAAGCGCGGCGCTTGGTGAGGCGGCCGAGGACGAGCTTGCCGCGATGCGCGGCGAGGCCGGGACAGACATCCGGATCAACCCGCTGAAACTCGACGGTCGGCGGCGTCTTCGTGACAGGCTCGCCGGTCGTGGCCTGAAATGCCACCCGACGCGGATCTCGCCACTTGGCATCAGGATGGAAAAGCGGGTGCGCGTTGAGGACAGTCCTGAATTCCGTGATGGCCTGTTCGAAATTCAGGATGAAGCCTCGCAGGTTGCCGCGATGCTGTGCGACGCGCGGCCCGGCATGCAGGTTGCCGATATCTGTGCCGGCGCGGCCGGCAAATCGCTGGTGATGGCGGCGGCGATGCAGAACCGGGGCCGGATCGTCGCGCTGGACAGCGACCCTGTGCGCCTTGAGCGCGGCGCGGCGCGGATCAAGCGGGCCGGTATTCACAATATAGAACGGGTGGTGGTGCCGGCCGACTGGGGCACGAAACGCTGGCGCGGCAAGTTCGACCGTGTCGTCATCGACGCCCCTTGCAGCGGGTCCGGCACCTGGCGGCGCGCTGTCGATGCCAGATGGCGGTGCGATGCTGCCAGCCTTGCCGAGCGTCATGCGGCGCAGGCGGCACTTCTCGACAGAGGACGGGCAATGGTGGCCCCCGGTGGGCGGATTGTCTACATTACCTGTTCGCTTTTGTACAGCGAGGGCGAGGCACAGGTGGAACGCGTTCTTGCTGAGGCACCGGAACTGGAGCGCGCCGATATTCCGGCCATCTGGCAGGATGTGATTGGTGAGGACACCTGTCCGCCAGCCCCGGACGGGATGTTGCGGTTGCTGCCGGGACGCGACGGGACCGATGGTTTCTTTCTGGCCGTGCTGCAGGCGAAACGGCGATAGGCGACACATGGTGGCCACAAGGCTGGTGACCATAAAGATGGTGACCAAAAAGATGGTGACCATAAAGATGGTGAATGACAGGACAGGCCAATGAGTGATCAGGTAAATGACAATGTGCTGATTATCGATTTCGGCTCGCAGGTAACCCAGCTGATCGCGCGACGCCTTCGCGAGGTTGGCGTCTATACCGAAATCCTGCCCTGCACGACCGATCCGGCGCGGATTACCGATGCGGCGCCGCGCGGCATCATCCTGTCCGGCGGGCCGAACTCGGTGGCGATGGCGGACACACCGCGTGCCCCGCAGGCGGTGTTCGACCTTGGTGTCCCGGTCCTTGGTATCTGCTATGGCCAGCAGACGATGTGCCAGCAGCTTGGTGGGCGTGTCGAGCCCGGCACAAGCCGCGAATTTGGCCGCGCCACGCTCGATATCACCGGTGAATGCCTGCTGTTTGACGGGTTGTGGCCGGCCGGTGAGGCCCGCACCGTCTGGATGAGCCACGGTGACCATGTCGCCGCGCTGCCGCCGGGATTCCGTGTTGTCGCGACGTCCAGCGGCGCGCCCTATGCCGCGGTGGCGGATGATGAGCGCCGCCTCTTTGGCGTGCAGTTCCATCCCGAAGTGGTGCATACCGAGGAAGGCGCGGCGCTGCTGTCTCGTTTCGCGCTGGGGGTCTGCGGCTGTTCGGGAAGCTGGTCGATGACCGCCTATCGCGCCCGCGCCATTGAGGCGATCCGGTCGCAGGTTGGTGACGGCAAGGTTATCTGCGGCCTGTCGGGCGGGGTTGATTCCTCGGTCGCGGCGGTGTTGATCCATGAGGCCATCGGCGACCAGCTGACCTGTGTCTTTGTCGATCACGGGCTGCTCCGTGCCGGCGAGGCGGAGGAGGTGGTGGCGCTGTTCGGTGGCCATTACAACATCCCGCTGATTCATCGCGATGTCGCCGGGCTGTTCCTTGGCAGGCTTGACGGCGTGTCCGACCCGGAGGCGAAGCGCAAGATCATCGGCGCCAGCTTTATCGAGGTGTTCGAGGAAGAGGCAAACCGCATCGATGGCGCGGGGTTCCTCGCGCAGGGTACGCTGTATCCCGACGTGATCGAGAGCATCTCCGCCGCCGGCGGCAATGCCGTGACCATCAAGTCGCACCACAATGTCGGGGGCCTGCCGGAGCATATGAAGCTGGCGCTTGTCGAGCCGCTTCGCGAGCTGTTCAAGGATGAGGTTCGTGAACTCGGGCGAGAGCTCGGTCTGCCGGAAAGGCTTGTCGGGCGGCACCCCTTCCCGGGGCCGGGCCTCGCCATCCGCGTGCCTGGCAAGATTACCAGCGAGAAACTGGACATCCTGCGCGCCGCCGACCTTGTCTATATCGACGAGATCCGCAAGGCTGGCCTTTATGACGAGATCTGGCAGGCATTCGCCGTACTGCTGCCGGTGCGCACCGTCGGGGTGATGGGGGATGCCAGGTCATATGAGTATGTCTGCGCGCTGCGCGCCGTCACCTCCAGCGACGGCATGACCGCCGACAGCTATCCCTTCAGCCATGAGTTCCTGGCGCAGACGGCGACCCGCATCGTGAACGAGGTGAAGGGCGTCAACCGCGTGGTCTATGACGTCACGTCAAAGCCGCCCGGAACAATCGAGTGGGAGTGACAGAACAGGGATTGCGTCGGCGGTCACCCGGGATGTGAGTCCCTCCTTCCCTCCCTCCCTGGTAGAAATTTCACCAAACACGCTTCACGTTTTATTAAATGATGCCGGGTTACCATTGCAGGGCTGCGGGACCTCTGGTTCGACAGCCATGATCGGAATTGGTAACGGATGAAATAGGCACATGAAAAAGAACGTAATGTTGGTGGCGGGATGTCTGTCCCTTGTTGCTGCAACTTTTGCTGCCGCAACTGTCACCGTGCCCGTCATGGCGGCGCCACTCTATCCGAACTCGGTGGTGTCGAATGATCATGAATTCATCGCCACTTCGGATCAGAGCGTCTTTGCCTGTCTGGTGTTCGAGGGGCGGCGCACCGCCGAAATGCCGGACAAACGCACCGACAGTCTGATGGCGAGGAAAACATTCATTTTCACCGCGCATTACACTGACGGGACGTCGGTTGGATTGTCGGCCCATCCGAAATTCACGTCGGAGGAAAAAGCCTTGAAATCGGTCGCGCCGGCGGCCGAGGCTGTTGGCAAATTGCCGACCTTCATGCGGGTGAAGCTAGATCATGTCGTGATCCACCGGGGGCGATGAAACGGCCTTATTGAGACGATCACGGCCAAATCCAAGCTAAGCCAGAACTGGGAAGAAGTTGATTTCACTGGTGTTTCCGGTGCCATGCAACGATCTGGCAAGGCCGATCTGTCCGCCGCGATGGACCGCATTGCCGATGCCGGGAATTCAAACGGTTCTGGATGACAGGCGCGACATCCACACAGCTTCGTCTGTCCTGACCTCATGCATTGTCCTGGCCGCCAGCAGGTGACAGGTGGTGGGTGGCATGTGGTGCTTGTGCCGGGCGGTCCGGCGTGCCTAGATTGTGCCCGTGATTAACTCGCGCCTTGGAGAACCTGGATGATCACGTCGATCGATCATATCGTGATGACGGCGGCGGACCCCGACGCCACGATTGCCTTTTATTGTGACGTTCTTGGCATGGAGTTGCAGAGTTTCCAGCCGGCCGATGGCAGCCCGGCGCGCCGGGCCTTGTGTTTCGGCAACCAGAAAATCAATCTTCATGACGCCGCGTCGCCCTATGTGCCGCATGCCCGCCAGCCGGTGGCGGGTGCCGTCGATCTGTGTTTTCTCAGCGACGTGCCGATCGCCGACTGGCAGGAACGTTTTGCCGCCAACGATATAGCGCTCGAACACGGCCCTGTTGAAAAGACAGGTGCCACCGGTCCGCTCTGGTCGGTCTATGTTCGCGATCCGGACGGCAACCTCATCGAGATTTCCAATCAGATGCCTGCTGATTCTTCAGCTGCCCATAACACGACTGTTTGACTGGCGGGCCGCGTGTTTCTTCCCTCCTTCGGCACAGGTTTTGCCCTTGGCTTTTCGCTGATCCTCGCGATTGGTGCGCAGAATGCGTTCGTGCTGCGCCAGGGGCTGACACGGCGGCATGTTTTGCCGGTGGTGATGTTCTGCGCGGTTGCCGACATGCTGCTGATTGTTACCGGGGTAGGGGGTGTGTCGTTGCTGGTCGCCGATATTGCGTCACGTCATGCACCGGCGCTGTTTGGCCTTGCGGCGATCTGGCTTGCCGGTTACGGGCTACTGCGCGTGCGTAGCGCCGTCTTGGCGAATGGTGCCA
>CAJWDO010000019.1 GCA_913031555.1 uncultured Alphaproteobacteria bacterium
CCATGACCACAGCACAGTCACTGATCATCGACACCGACCCGGGGCAGGATGATGCCGTTGCCATTCTGCTGGCACTGGCAAGCCCGGAGATCAATCTTCTTGGAATCACCACAGTGGCGGGCAACTTGCCGCTGCCGCTGACGGAGGTGAATGCCCGTAAGATCTGCGATCTTGCCGGCCGCCAGGACATCCCCGTCTTTGCCGGCCTTTCGCGCCCGCTGATTCGCAGTCTTGTGACGGCCGAGCATGTGCATGGCCGGACAGGTCTCGACGGCCCCGATCTGCCGCCACCCGAAACACCGCTTCAGCACCAGCACGCTGTCGATTTCATCATCGAGACAGTTCGCCGTGAGCCGGAAGGGAGCGTCACCATCGCGCCCATCGGCCCACTGTCCAATATAGCCATGGCATTGCAGCGCGCGCCCGACATCGCACCCCGCATTCAACAGATCATCCTGATGGGGGGCGGATGTTTCGAAGGCGGAAACATCACCCCCGCGGCCGAATTCAACATCCATGTAGACCCACATGCGGCGGCTGTCGTGTTCGGGGCCGGCATTCCGATCACCATGATGCCGCTTGACGTCACCCACAAGGCACTGACAACAGAGCGGCGTACCGAGGCATTGCGCGCGCTTGGCAACAGGACAGGCATTGCGGTTGCCGAGATGCTGCAATTTTTCGAACGGTTCGATGAGGCCAAATATGGCAGCGAAGGCGGGCCGCTTCACGACCCTTGCACGATTGCCTGGATGATCGCGCCAGAAATTTTCAGCGGCAGGCACTGTAATGTCGAAATCGAAACTGTCAGCGAACTCACAATGGGGATGACGGTCATCGACTGGTGGCAGGTATCGGGACGCCCTCATAACGCTTTCGTCGTTGGTGACCTTGATGCCAACGCCTTTTTTGCGCTGATCACCAGCCGCCTGGCCGTCCTTCCCTGATACCACCAGCCATGGCTGATGTAATTTTCCGGTTGGATTGTCGGCATCAGATGCGGTAACAGCAGACGTTCGCGCCGGTAGATAACTGGCAGCGCCTTACCCGAGCATCCTGCATGAAATCAACCTGTGTAAATTTCACTGAGTTGCGCTTCGCCAGCGAGGCCGCTCTGGACCGTTATCTTAACGGGCTGGAAGCCATCTGGGACGAAGATGTGATGAAGAAGCTTTCGGAGCTTGGCCTCGAGAGAAAATCCATCATGCGAATTTGGAACCATAAGGACCAGTTCAAACTTGGCATTCTGTGGGAGTACAGCACGCCCAAGGCTTTCAAGGACTGCCAGAAGGTCATCTCCGCGCATATCCTGCCACATGCCCACAAGTTCGAGATGGTGGCGCGCTCGCTTCGCGGTGTGCCGGTCGTCGATTGGCGCCGCGATGATGTCGGCTTCACCCGGAATGACTGCGCAGGCAAACTCGCTTTTCATGACATTGAACCTGTCGAGGATAATGGCAGTTCCGTCAGCTGACACCGCCACCCTTCAGATGGCCTTCCGCGGGACGCCTCCTAGAGATCGATTTCCAGAACGCCATCCTCTCTGGCCGCGCGCGACTGGCACAGGATGATGCTATTGGCACGCTGGCGATCAGACAGCACAAAGTCCCGATGTTCCACCTCGCCGGCAAGCAGGCCGCACTTGCACACCCCGCACAGCCCGTCAGCGCATTTCACATCGACAGCATAACCTTTCGCCACCAGCGCGTCTGAGGCTGTTTCCGCGGCCTCCACCCTGATCCGGCGGCCAGAGCGCCGCAGTACCAGATCAAAGGCGTAATTCTCGTAATCAGGCTGTTCTGGTACTGAAAAATACTCGCGATGCAGGTTTTCATCGGGAAGTCCTGCCGCCACCGCCGCCGCCAGCACAGCATCCATATAGCTGTCCGGACCACAGACGTAGACATGATCATCCGCTGTTGCCCCGGCAAGAATGGCAGCAAGGTCGGCCCGCCCGCCCTTTGACGAGACATGCTCGGCCACCTTGTCAGTCCATGCAAAGGACCGCAGATCGTGCGAAAAGGCAAGATCGTCAGGCGTCGACACCGAATAATGAAGCGTGAAATCGCGCCCTTGCGCATGCAGTGTATGCCCAAAGGCTACCATCGGTGTCACCCCGATGCCGCCGCCCATCAGGAAGCTGCGTCCGGCATTGTCCTGAAGTTCGAAATGATTGATCGGCCGCGAGATGAAGACGCGTCGCCCTTCGGTAAAAATCCGGTGCATCAGCAATGACCCGCCGCGCCCTTCATCCTCGCGCAGCACCGCCACCTCATAGAGACCGCGGTTCGCCGGATCGCCGGACATCGAATATTGCCGCATCATGCCGGGCGCCACCAGCACATCGATATGTGCCCCGGCGCGCCATGCCGGCAATGGTGAGCCATCCAGTGCGGCGAAAACAAATTTCGAGATGCCGCTCGACAGGATTTCAACCTTGCTTACCACCGCCTGGATCACCGGTGAGGAATCGCCTCGCGCGTCTCCATTGACATAACGATGGATATGGCCGGTATCACCAGCCGCAATTCGCCGACGATATTCACCGGCGCTGACCAAAGCCTCAAAGGCCTTGATCCCAGCCTCGCGGTCCATCGGAAAGGGATAGGGATAGGGGTGCGGCGCCAGCGGTGCCGGATAGACAGCCATCGTCTGGTCCTCGGCCCGCAATTTCAAATCACGGCTTAGGCCCCGCCGATTGACCGGGTGGCTGGCCGGATGATAGGCGCCATCCTCTGCAAGTTCGAGATCCCACCACCACTTCTTGGCGTCGTTCAGCCCGCCCCGGCCCGTCATGTCATCAAGGCCGGCAAGCACTTTCGCCGCCATTGGCACGTTTGACGCGGCCCAGCGGAACGGCGCCTCGGCAAACAGCCCCTCAAGGTTCCACGGGCATGTTTTCATACAGCGCCCACACATCGCCCCACCCTTGGTCGTGATCCGATAGGTGGTGCATTTCTGGCTGTCGGACTTCCAGGTCTCATAGCCGTTGAACATGACCTTTGGTCCAGCGGTAATGGCGCCGGACGGGCATTCGCGGGCGCATTTCTGGCAGGATTCGCAGAAATTCTGCAGACCGAAATCGATCGGACGATCATGTTCCAGCGGTAATGTTGTTGTCACCACGCCCGATTTCAGACGCGGCCCGAGGAAAGGATGCAGGATCACCTCACCAATGCGGCTGACCTCACCAAGTCCGGCGAGAAGCAGCAGGGGCGGCTGTAGCACATCACCATCAAGAACGGTATGCGCCTTCGCCGCGAAACCGAGATTGCGGATCTGCTTGGCGATCACGCCGCCAAGCATCGAAAAGCGCAGATAGGCGCGCATCGACTGGGCCACCGAAATCCAGTCGTCACCTGAAGCCCCTTCCATCGTTTCGAAGCCCTGATCGATGACCATGCTGATGGCCTGATCATGTGGTGGCGTCACCGCATCACCGCGCGCATCATGCGAATACCAGCTCCAGTCCGGGCATCGTGACAGGCCGACAGCATCAACCCCCAGAAAATAGCTTGTCGCCTTGATCTGATCACTGTACCACCCGGCATCCCGGCGCGGCGGCGTGGTCGCCGCTTCCGGCCCATCCTGCAACAGCACAAAGGCGCCAAGGGCACGGCGCTGTGCATAGGAAGGCGCGGCCTTGCGGGCGTAATAGCCGCCGGTCGCAGCCTCCTGATTGGGTTTTCCCATATCGCCAAACTGCGCCCGCGCAAACATGTCCGTTCGTTTCGGAACGCGCGGAATG
The DNA here is from genome assembly GCA_913031555.1 of uncultured Alphaproteobacteria bacterium. Classification (GTDB taxonomy): domain Bacteria; phylum Pseudomonadota; class Alphaproteobacteria; order Puniceispirillales; family Puniceispirillaceae; genus UBA8309. Next base: position 3,749 of record CAJWDO010000019.1, read on the forward strand.
TTGACCTCATCCATGTAGGTTGTCGGGCGGTCAACGCGCTTCAGCCGCTCCAGCTTCATCGCGCTGGCACGATAATCGCGGTTGGCAAACGGGTCGCGGTTGAAGGCCGACTTGTTGCTATGACGACCAAGCCGCCAGTTCAGACCGGTAAGATCACTTCGCGGTTGCACGCGGCGGGGTGCCAGCGGCCGGTCATGCGCCAGATCCATGTCGGTTGTCACCACCGCCACACCATAGCGGGTGCCAAGATAGGGCACGACAGCCTGCCCCTCTTCATTCCAGCCAAGTCCCGCGGCGAGAACAGCGGATTGCAGGCAGATATCGGACGAAGTGAGCGTATGTGCCTTCGCGTCAAAGCCAAGCAGGCGCATATAGTTGGCGATCACCACCGCCGTTTCGGACGACAGCAGGCAGCCCCGATGTGCCTGCGCATCCTGAATCCACGCCGCACCAGCCTCATCGGGGCGCGGATCACGCCGATATTCATACAGAAACACGATTGCCGAATGATGATGGCCTATCTGGCGTGGCGGGGCGCTGACAGAATCCCTCAGGTCGGCCATGATCTGGTCAATGCCGGCGGCAAGAGTCTTTGTCTGGCGGGTCCTTATCATGTCGGCAAGATCATCAATCGCCGGATTGCGCGCCGGTGCGTCAAGCCACTTGTCATCAGTGACAGGACCAATCCCCACCATCGATGAATCAGCAAAATAGCCAAATGATTTCAGATGATTACTTCTCTCAACCGGATCATCGGGAATGTCTGATACCGCGCCGTTGACCAAACCATCCCGGATCGTGTCCAGCATCGCCTGATGCTCCGCCATGGCATTGACAATGCTGCCAGGGTCCTCGGGGCGGCTGAATGACAGGAAGTCGGTGCGACACCCCGTAAGATCGACCGAACCATCCTGACGGCGAAGCCGATGCAACGGATATTCACCAAGATGAATTGGTCTGTCTTTGCTGGAGAACAGCCTGTGTGCACGCATTGAATATGACCTTGATTTAGACCAGACCGCCTTTGAGCTATCGTGCAAATTTTCCCGGTAAATGACAATCGCAAAACCCGGATGCCACGTTACCCGCGTTTCGACTGGTTGACGCGTTTCGACAGCTCGGCATGACTTTCCACCCGCTCAGAATAACGATCCACCAGAACATCCTTGATGTCGCGTGTCAGCAGGGTAAAGCGGTACAGCTCTTCCATGACATCGACCAGACGATTGTAGAATGACGATGGCCGCATCCGGCCCTCATCATCGAACTCATCCCATGCCCTGGCGATGGAAGACTGGTTGGGGATGGTCAACAGGCGCATCCAGCGGCCGAGAATCCGCAGCTGGTTAACGGTGTTGAAGCTCTGGCTGCCGCCACTGACCTGCATCACCGCCAGCGTCTTGCCCTGCGTTGGGCGGACCCCGCCAAGCGACAACGGTATCCAGTCGATTTGTGACTTCATTACCCCGGTCATCGCCCCATGTCGCTCCGGCGAGGACCAGACCATGCCCTCGCACCAGATGACAAGCTGTCTCAGTTCATCAACCTTGGGATGGCTGGCATCGGCAGCGTCATCGACAAGTGGCAGTCCGGCAGGGTCGTAGAATTTGACCTCTGCGCCAAGCCTTTCAAGAATCCGAGCGCCCTCCTCGGCCGATAACCGCGAATAGCTTCGCTCGCGCAACGAGCCATAAATCATCAGAATCCGCGGCGGATGCGTGCTGCGGCCGGCAGGAACAAGGCTTTGCGGGTCAACCGGCTTGAAATGTGCGTCATCCAGATTCGGTGTGTCAGTCATGGAATGCCAGTAGAACGTTTCAGATGTTCGTCTGTTTACCCAATCAACATTGGCAAGTCTGCAAAAAATCAATACCCACCCGGATATCCCAATGAAGCCCGGATGACGATGACGCTGCACATCTGCTAGGCTCCCGAAAGAGGAGACCGGGCAAATGGCGGATGATGGCACTATGGCGGCGTACGCCGCGAATATCGACAGATACAGGCGTCTGGTCGGCGACATGGGCGGCAACAGCATGCTGCCGCGGTTTCTTGACAGGTTGCCGAAGACGGCGTCCGTGCTTGATTTTGGATGCGGAGTGGGTGACAGCGCGGCGCGCATCCAGGCGGCGGGGCATGACATGACCTGTATCGACGCCTCGCCCGAAATGGCGGCCGCGGCGAAGGCGTTATACGGCCTTGATGTCCGGCAGCAGAGCTTTGACGAGCTTGATGATGTCGCCAGTTTCGACGCCATCTGGGCCAGTTTCAGCCTGCTGCACGCCCCGAAGGCAGCCATGCCCGATATTCTGGCGCGAATCCACCACGCCCTGCGGCCCGGCGGCATTGTCTATATTGGTCTGAAACAGGGGACCGGCGAGCATCGTGACGATTTCGGACGTTTCTATGCCTATTACGAAGAAGCTGAATTGACCGGCCTTGTCCGCGCGGCAGGTTTGTCGCCAATCGCCATCGATCATGACGAAACAGCTGGCATGTCTGGCAAAATCGAGCCGTGCCTTCACATCACCTCGCGAAAGGAAGAGGTCTGACGCTCAGGTCTCAACCCGGAAATGCAGTTCGCTTGGGATACAGTCGCGGCCATTCACCGGCGTCACATCCTGCGGGCAAGCCGACATCACCGCGATCAGATCCATCTCGGCACGCATCACCACGCTGTTGCCGGCCGATGCCTGCGGCGGCAACCAGGCAATCGTGCCGCTGGCGGCAATCGGGATATTCATCCACAGATTGAACGGGTCGGGAACATGCGGCGCCTTCAGGTTGATGGCGGCCAGCGCCATGCGAAGATTGTCGGCGCAATTATCATGATAGTCGACGCATCCCAATCGTTGATAGCGGGGCCAGTCACAGCAGGCGATCACCGTGTCATGAACACCGGGCGAGTCATCATGTGTGATGCTGACAATGGGCCGCCGCCGGTTGCTGACAAGCGTATCCCCGATCGCCGGCATAACGCTTTCAAGTTCGGTGTGACAATGCGCCATCGACAGAAATTCATATAGGTTTTCGGCACTGAAGGCCCAGAAATCGCAGACCTGCGTGCCATGTGTGTTGACGACACGAATTGACTGCCCCGCGGCAACCCGCACCGCCATCCCGCATCGTGGTGGCACCCGGTAGATGGTGCCGACGGTGGCATCACCACTCGCCGATATCGCGCTGTCGAGGGTCGCGTTCTGTCCGTCAGCCTGATCGGGCGTGTACATCATGACTCAAATACCCCTTTCCTGCCTTCGAACTGGCGTTTCTGACGCGCGCGCTAACGCCCGCGCGAATCCAGCCATCCTTCGGCACCGGTCTTCACAAAGGTTCCGGCGTTCAACTCGCGAAACGCCTCCTGAAGTTCGGCCCGGCTGTTCATCACGATCGGCCCGTGCCAGGCCACCGGCTCACGAAGCGGCGCGCCTGAGATCAACAGGAACCTCACACCATGCTCGCCAGCGGTGACCTCGACCTCGTCACCGGCACCAAACACCACCAGCGTGCGGTTTCCGGTCCGGTCGCGGATCTTCACCTCCTCGCCGGCGAATTCCTTCTCGACATTGACACCGAACGGCGCCGAGGCGTTGCCGAAACTGGCATCGCCCTCGAATATATAGGCAAAGCCTTGGCGGCGTGTATCGAACGGAAAGCGCTTTTTCGTGTTCGCCGGCATGGCGATGTCGAGATAGGAGGGATCGGTGTCGATACCGTCGACAGGCCCGCGATAGCCACGATAATCGCCGGCGATGACGCGGATATGCGTGCCGTCATCATCGGTCAGTGTATTGATATCAGGCGATTTGATGTCCTGATAGCGCGGCGTGCACATTTTCTGATCGCGCGGCAGGTTGGCCCATAGCTGGAACCCGTGCATCTGGCCCTGCGCGTTGCCGGTCGGCATTTCCTGATGGATAATTCCGGACCCGGCGGTCATCCACTGCACATCACCGTCACTGAGAACCCCGCGATTGCCAAGCGAGTCACCATGCTCGACATTGCCCTTCAGGACATAGGTGATGGTCTCGATCCCGCGATGAGGATGCCACGGAAATCCCTTGAGATATTCTGCCGGATCGTCATTCCGGAAATCATCCATCATCAGGAAGGGATCAAAGGGATCAGTGTCACCAAAGCCGAAAACACGGTGAAGATGGACGCCGGCCCCCTCCATTGTCGGGGTGGCTTCACTTTGCATCTTGATGGGGCGGATCGACATATTGGGGATTCCTGTTACCTGTTCCTGCATAGAGATGTGGGTCCGGCCGCCGGCAAATCAACCGATACACATCCACGAATGACCGCACCCTCGCATCTATTCTGCCCCGGGAACGTCTCCCTCGATCACAAGTGCCGCCTTCACATCAGCCTGATAGGAGATTTCGCGCGGACTGAGTGAATTGGGAAAGCGGGACATCTCTGCCAGCAAATCACGTACGGCCTTTATATGAGCTTCATTGTCATATTCCCAGACGGAGACCACCTCATGCGGTTTCGCCTGTGACTGGGAAATCTTGCAACTGGCTTTCAACCCGCGGCTGCGGATCAGTTCAAAGGCGCTGCCGGATAGACTGAGAAACATGGTGGCATGCTCCTCACTCTGAAAGGTTCTGACTGTGACCCTGATGATTGACATGACACTAATATCCTTGCAGTTCACGCTGACCTGAAAATGGCTGTCAGCATAGCATGACACCGCGCCGTCATCGACCACACATGCGGGGCTGTGCGCCCATCTCCGGGGCCAATCCGGGGCCATATCCGGGTCCGTCTCCGGATTCATGTCTGAACTGGCATCTGGCGGTGTTGCCATCCTGGCGCTAGGCTTGTGGGAGCAAGACCGGATTACGCGATGATCGAGCCACCATGACCCCGCTACCACCGATACGAATTCTGTCGCCGACCGCCATCCTCGGGTACGGGTTTCCCGAATCCTCATTCGCGGCTGGCCTGAAGATGAACCCGGATGTTATCGCCGTCGATGCAGGATCGACCGACCCGGGGCCCTATTATCTTGGGGCCGGCATATCCTTCACAACTCGGCCAGCTGTCAAACGTGATCTTAAACTGATGCTTGCTGCCGGGCGTGAGCGCAACATTCCCGTCCTGATCGGCAGTGCCGGCGGCGCCGGCGCGCGTCAGCATCTGGACTGGTGCGTCGATATCATCCACGAAATCGCCACCGAAGACGGTTTGGCCGGCAAATTGGCGGTGATCCCCACCGACATCGGCAAGGACAGCGTGCGCGCGGCGCTTGGCGGCAGCAATGGAAATGATAATGGCAATGGCAATGGCGCGATCCGGCCAATGCCGGCGGGACCCCCGCTGGCCGAGGAGGCCGTCATCGCCTCCACCAACATCGTCGCGCAGATTGGTGAGGCGCCGCTAATCAGCGCGCTTGCCGACGGGGCCGATGTGGTGATTGCGGGCCGATGCTATGACCCGGCCGTGTTCGCCGCCCTGCCGATCATGCGCGGCTATCCTGTCGGGCTCAGTCTTCATATGGGCAAGATCCTTGAATGCGCCGCCATTGCCGCGGTGCCGGGCAGCGGGGCCGACTGCATGTTTGCGACGCTGGATGAAACAGGTTTCACGGTTGAAACGCTGTCGGATGATCGGATCTGCACGGTCACCTCAGTGGCGGCGCATACGCTGTATGAAAAATCCGATCCCTACAGGTTGCCGGGTCCGGGCGGCACGCTCGACCTCGCCAACACCGCCTTTGAACAGCTTGATGACCGGCGCGTCAGAGTCACCGGAACGATTTTCGACCCGTCGCCATGTCATATGATCAAACTCGAAGGGGCGCGGCGGACAGGCTATCGGACGGTATCCATCGCCGGCGTGCGCGCGCCTGACTTTATTGCCGGGCTTGATGACATTCTTGACGGCGCGCGTGCCACCGTTACCGGGCAATTTCCGCAGATCATGCAAGACACGGCCACCCTGCTTTTCCGCGCCTATGGCCGCGACGGGGTGATGGGGTCGCTGGAGCCTGAACGGCATCAACTGCCGCATGAAATCGGTCTGATCATCGAGGCCGTCGCGCCAACTCAGGACCTGGCCGACGCCATCTGTGCCTTTGCGCGCTCGACCCTTCTGCATTTCGGATATGAGGGTCGCAAATCCACCGCCGGCAATCTGGCCTTCCCCTATTCACCATCAGATTTCAAGGCTGGCGAGGTCTATGAATTCAGTGTCTATCATCTGATGCGGATCGATGATCCGGTGGCCGTCTTTCCGGCCGAGATGATGCCGCTTGGAGGCCGGCCATGACCTGCCTTGCCGATGTCACGAGCGTAATCCGGTCAAAGAATGCCGGGCCGTATGAATTGACACTCGATATCATCTTTACCGAAAAGTTCTGGTTCGATGAAGCGCTCAGGTGCGATCTGATCAACAGGGCGGTCATCGCCGGTCTGTATGGCGTGGACGAAAGCGATGTGTTGTCCATTGTCGGTTTTGCGCCGGCCAACGCCATCAAGGCAACACTGCGGCGGCCTCTGGCATCGGGCGCGGTTGGCGAGACGGACGTCTATGGCGCGCAGCAGCATGCGCCGCTTCTGAAACTGACGTTCGGCAATGAATGAAGCCCTTTCGACGGCAATCAGAACTTCTCGCGCCGCCGCAGTTTCAACACGCCGGGAAGTCGTTTAACCACCGTACCGCTGGTGATAATCAGCGCCATGCCAAGCCAGGCAAGCATGTCGGGAAGCGTGCCAAAGATCACCAGACCGATGATCACCGCCGCGATGATCTCGAAATAGGTGAAGGGCGCTACCTTGTCGGCTGACGCCATCGACATCGCGGTTATCATCAAAGTCTGGCTGAGCGCGGTCAAAACGGCCAGCGCGGCGATCACCAGCATCTGATCGGTGGTGGGAAGCTGCCAGACAAAGGGAACCGACAGGCTGAGCGCCGCAGTCGCCGCAAGCGCCCCCCACAGCGAGACAACAACCGGGTCCGAAAGTACGCCAAGCTTGCGATTGAACAGCATCTGCAATGCCACCATCATGCCGGTGAACAGAATGAACATGGCCGCCGGATCGATGCCTGTAAGATCGGGTCGCACCACCAGCAACACCCCGGAAAATCCGCCAATGACACCGAGCCAAGCCGATTTCGACACACGCTCCCCCAGCACCCAGGCCGACAGCGCCACCATGATAAAGGGATAGATATAGAGGATCGAGATGGCGTTTGCATAATCCACATGCCGCACCCCGTACATGAATGCGGTGTTGCCGGCCGCCAGCATCAAACCCCGCGTTACCTGGACCAGTGGCCTGGCGGGCCGAAAACAGGCCGGCCCGACACGCCACAGCGCCAGTGGCACAAGCAGCAACGCATAGCCCGCGAAGCGGAACCAGCTGACAAGTGGCGGTGACATGCTGTCAGTCAGGATCTTCATCAAGGCGCCACTCAATGCCGCAAGACACAGCGCGGTCAACATGATGATGATAGCAGCGGTTTCGACCGGAATACGGCGAAGAAAATCTGGTGCACTTGGCACGGAGGCGCCACCAATCAGGACAGGTTGTTGTCAGGGAATGATGGCACAGGACACGCTGCAGTGATATTGAAAAGCCAACCGGGGAAAATCAGCCGGTGAAAGTCACCTTGTCCTTTGCCGTCTGCTGGCAGAGACTGCGAATGATTGATGGCGACAAGACTTGATCATGATTCGAATGAAGGGAACAGGACCATGCGCTTTGGCATTCTGGGAGACGCGAAGATTGCGCGCGAAAAGCTGTTACCGGCGATCCGCGCTGCCGGCCATGAGGTTACTCATATAGGCCGGCGTGATGCCAGTGGCGGCGCCGATCAAGTGTGGGGTGATGTAGCGATCTGCAGCTATGAAGAGCTGCTGGCCAACCCGGATGTCGAGGCCATCTACAACCCGCTGCCGAACCACCTTCACGTGCCAATGGCGATCCGCGCGCTGGAGGCTGGCAAGCCTGTTCTGAGTGAAAAGCCGCTGGCGCTGTCCCTTGCCGAGCTTGATGCCGTCGAAGCAGCGACGGCGCGCTCCGGCCTCTATCTCTATGATGGCTACATGGTGCGTTATCACCCGCAGTGGGACTGGATCCGCGGAATCGATGTTGGCCAGCGAAAGCAGCTGAGCGCGCATTTCTCGTATCCACCTCAACCAACTGGCAATATCCGGAATTTCGCCGACTGGGGCGGCGGGCCCATCTGGGATATCGGCTGCTATTGCCTGATCTCCGGGCTGATGCTGTTTGACGGCACACCCGAACTTGTGGCTGTCACCAAGGAACCCGAAGAGGCGCTCGATGTTGAAAAGGCGGCAACCGCCATTGTCGATTTCGGCGGCGGTCAGGTGCTGCATTTCACCTGTTCCAGCGGCACCAGTCTATGCCAGAGCGTGCAGCTTGTCGGCACGGACGGCTGGGCGCGTCTCGACGTTCCCTTCAACCCGCCACCGGTGACCACCGGGCGCTGGGCGCATCGAGACAGGACGCCAGGTGGCATGCTGGGGCTTGGCGTCGAGGTTGCCTTTGATGAATGTGACCAGTATCAGCTGATGGTCACGGATTTTGTGGCGGCCGTCGAAGAGGGACGTTCCACCAACCTGCATGATGCGCGTGAAATGGTTGGCATCCTGTCGGCGCTGGTGGCAGCAGACCGCAGCAGCTCTTAGCCATTATCGGCGGCGGGTAATCAGGAATGTGACATCATGTTTGACCTGGCGGGTCGGATGCGAGGTCACATTGCCGAATTTTGCCTCGAAGGCTGCCACCATCGCATCGCGTGACGCGTAATATATATTGTTGCGTATCACAGGTTCGCGGGCGCAGAGCAGATTGATGGCCATGCCGTGGCGGCTGGCCTGCCAGCAGGCAGCAAGTTCATCGATAATATAACGCTGCCAGCGCGCGGCGTCGGGGGTCAGGCACAGGTTGAAGGTGCCCGAAAACAGACAGTAATCAACCTGCATCGGTGGCGCCTTGCCGATGGTAAAATGCGCTTTCATATCCGGAAATTCTGCGCGACAGGCGCGGATCATCGCCGGGGTGACATCGACGCCGCGATATCCCCAATCGGCAAGAGCCGGGCGGCCCCGCATATAGCCCAGCAGCGCACCGTAGCCACATCCCATATCAGCGATCAGCGGTGCGCCACCAGATTGCCGTGCCGTGTGGGCATGGCTGATTGCGGCAAGCAGCGCGGCAAAGCGTGCGGACTGGGTTTTTGCCGAATTCCAGAAGACGCCCTGCGGCGTTGGTCCGTGCTGGCCAAGGCAGGCGGCATAGGCGCGGGTGATCCGGGCATCAAGCGAAAAGGGCATAGGTGATCTGAAAAGACTCATGAAAGAAGATATTTTTCCTGTGTTTGGCAAAGAGGCAGGCCGGTGTGGTAGATTCTGCGA
>CAJWDO010000020.1 GCA_913031555.1 uncultured Alphaproteobacteria bacterium
TATGCGCCAGCGCCCAGCGCGGGGCGCGCGCCACCTGACCAAGCCGTTCCTGATAGTCATGCCTGTCGATTTTGTAGACGACACCGTCAATGTCATAGCCAAGATCGGGCCGGGCCGTGCCGATATCGGCATAGGTGGCCAGCAACCCGGCAACATCATCGCAGTTCCGCGACAGCGGGTTGATGCTGAATCCCATCTTCGCCAGCGCCGTGAGGCTCAGCATATGCGTATCGGCAAGGGGCGCACTGACCTCGCCAAGCGAATAGGCAAAGAACTGCAGCCGCCGCGATGCTGTCACGGCGGGATCCTTCTGGCGCAGCGACCCGGCAGCGGCATTGCGCGGATTGGCGAAGATCTTGCCGTCTGCCTCCTGCTGGGCCGCGTTCAGGGCCATGAAATCGGCCCGGTCCATATACAGCTCGCCGCGAACTTCCAGAATTGCGGGAGGGTTGCCGGAAAGCCGTGCCGGCACCGCATCGGCCATCCGCACATTCGCTGTCACATCCTCGCCCTCGGCGCCATCGCCGCGGGTGGCGGCCTGCACGAATAGCCCGTCCTCATAGCGAAGCGACAGCGACAGGCCGTCGATCTTAGGCTCGGCGGTGAAGGCAAGCGGGGCGTCTTCGGCAAGTGACAGGAAGCGCCTTACACGGGTCACGAAATCGGCGATATCCTCATCGGAAAAGCCGTTATTGAGCGAGAGCATCGGCCGCGAATGACGAACCTTGCCGAATCCGGCCGCAGCAGGCGCGCCAACGCGGCGGCTGGGGCTGTCTATGCGAACAAGGTCGGGGAAGGTGGCCTCAAGGTCGCGGTTGCGCGCCACCAGCGCATCATAATCGGCATCTCTGATGGCCGGATCATCCGCGCCATGATACCGATCATCATGCCAGGCGATGGCGGCGGCAAGGGCTGCCAGTTCGGCAGTGGCGGCGGCAATGTCCATCCCGGATGGCGGTGTGGTGCCGGGGCGAAGCGTCCTGACCGCATGATCGTCGCTCATCCTACCCCTCCAGCAGGGCCATCGCGGCGGCACGCGCCTCGGCGGTGATCTGTTCGCCGGCCAGCATGCGGGCGATTTCCTCGGTGCGCGCCTCATCTGACAGTGGTTCGGTGGCGCTGATGACGCCGTTGTCCGTTGCGGTCTTGGCAATCCTCATGTGATGGTCGCCTTTCGCCGCGACCTGCGGTGAGTGTGTGACCACGAGTGTCTGTGTGGTCTGGCCAAGCCGTGCCAGCCTTTCCCCGACGGCCGCCGCGACAGCGCCGCCGACGCCGGAATCGACCTCATCGAAAATCAGGGTACGGCCGGCGGCATCACTCTCCAGCGCCACCTTCAGCGCCAGCAGGAACCGCGCCAACTCACCACCCGACGCGATGCGGTCGATCGGTCCGGCCTTCATCCCCTTATTGGTGCTTGCCTCGAAGCGAACCTGCTGCGTGCCAAGTGGCCCGAATTGTTCCGGCGACAGATCGGTGATCGCGGTGCCGAAACGTGCCCCCTCCAGCTTCAGCGGCGGCAGTTCAGCCGTCACCTTCGCATCGAGAATTTTTGCCGCCTTCATTCGGTTGTCGGCGACAACGGCGGCGATCTGCCGGTAATAGTCTCGCCATTGCCGTTCATTGTCGGCAAGTTCGGCCAGCGCGCCGGCGGAATCCTCGATGCCGGCAAGGCTCGCGGCAAGCCGTTCATGGACAGCGGCAAGCTCATCGGGTGTGCAGTCATGCTTGCGGGCTTGCTGGCGCAACTCATGCAGCCTGTCATCAACACTCTGCAGGTGGCCCGGATCGCTCTCAAGCTCGTGTCCGGCGCTACTGATGGAGGCACCTGCCTCGGCAAGTTCGGCATCGGCGCGGCCAAGCGCGGCCTGTGCCTCGTCAAGAAGACCGCCGGCAAGCGGCGCCACCTTGTCGAGCGCGGCGCGTGCGCGGCCAATGATGGCCTGCGCGCCGCTGTCACCAAAGATCGCATCATCGGCAACGGCCAGACCGTCACCGATCCGTCCGACATTCGATAGCCGCTGCCGGTCGGCGGACAGTTCTTCCTCCTCGCCGGTGCGGGGCGCCAACATGTCAAGTTGCTGCACAGCGTCCCGAAGCCATTCCTCTTCGGCCCGTGCTGTTTCCAGATCGCGCTTCGCCTTGGCGAGATTGCGCTGCGCCTGCAGCCAGTTGGTCCAGCCGGCACGCAGCTTCTCAAGAATATCGTCCTGATTGGCGGCGCGGTCTATATGACCAAGATGCGTTGACAGGTCGAGCAGACCCCGTCCTTCGAACTGTCCCTGAATCTCGACAAGTGTGTCGCCAATTTCGCGAAGCAGGGCGGCCGATACCGGCACGTCATTGATACTGGCCGATGATTTGCCGTCACTCTTCAGGCGACGACGCAGGATCAACTGGTCATCATGCGGAATGTCGGCCTCGGCAAGACGCTTCCACACCGGGTGATTTGCCTGCAGGTGGAATACCGCTGAAACCTGGGCCGCCGCCTCACCCTCGCGGATCAGGCTGAAATTGGCGCGGCTGCCAAGTGCCAGCCCAAGGGCGTCGAGCAGGATGGATTTGCCGGCACCCGTCTCGCCCGTGAGCACAGTCAAGCCGTGCTCGAAGGTCAGCGTCAACCGCTCAATCAGAACGATATTGGAGACCGTCAGGCTGTGCAGCATGGCTAGCGATCAAACAGTTCGGACACGGATTCAATGGCGCGCTGGAACATGCCCTTGGGAAGCGAGCGTTCAGGATCTTCTGCAAGCGCCAGTAATTCGTTGGTCCAGAAGGAGTCGGGATAATTGTAGACAGCAACCGATCCGACACGGTCGGCTTCATCGATCAGGCCCAGCGCGAGGTAGGATTCGACCAACCGGTACAGCGCTTCGGGAGTCTGGTTACTTGTCTGGTAATCGCGCACCACCTTTTCATAGCGCCGCAGGGCGGCCCCGTAATAGCCACGCTCGCTATAGAAACGGCCAACCGCCATTTCCTTGCCGGCGAGGTGTGAGCGTGTCAAATCTGCCTTCAGCCTGGCATCGCGGCTATAGACCCCCTGCGGGAAGCGAAGCAGCATTTCATCGAACGCGTTCATTGCCAGCAGTGTCATTTCGGCGTCGCGCTCAACATCGACAATCTGCTCGTAATAACAGAGCGCCCGCAGGTAAAAGGCATATTCAACCATGCTGTCGGCGGGGTTCAGTTCAATGAACCGTTCAAGCGATGCCACGGCGCGAGGATAGTTGTTGTCCTGATAGAACGACCATGCGGCCATGATCTGCGAGCGCACGGCGAGATCCGAATAGGGATGCTGGCGCTCAACCTCTTCGAATTTCGGTGCCGCCTTGCCGGGTTCGCCATCGGTGGCAAGCGACAATGCTTCATCATAGAGCGTGCCGGCCGGGCGTTCGATCTGCTCCAGTGGCTCGGGTGAGGCGCACCCTGCGAGCACAAACGTGGCGGCGAGGGCGATGGATGTGAGAAAAATCTTGGCCAAGGCGGCTCTCCACGGGGGCGGTAGGTCTCGCACGATGCTGTGTCAGGTCTCGGATGCAGCGTTTGCACACAATAGCCGCAAGTGAGGCAGGTGAAAAGACGCCAGATGACGTGTCGATGCGCCGGCAGGCAGACAGGCCAGGCAGGGTTTCACAAAATGGCTGTTGGCTGGCAGTCAGACCGCCGCTGCGGCGGCGACATCGGGCAGTGCGTAACCATCGGAATGCTCGGCTGCTGCGCCGTCCTCGATGATCTGGAAGCAGGCTGGCGAATTCCACAGCGTGTCGATCAGTTTGGCACACATTGCATGGCCGGGGCGTGATGCTGTCATCCGGCCGTGCATTGTCATGCCAAGAAGATAGAGATCGCCAAGGCAGTCAAGGATCTTGTGGCGCACGAATTCGTGTTCCATACGAAGCCCGCCTTCATTCAGGATGGCGCCATTCTCAACCACAACAGCATTATTGAGAGACCCGCCAAGTGCCAGCCCGGCATTTTGCATCGCCGCCACATCCCGCATCAGGCAGAAAGTGCGAGCCGCTGCCAGATCGCGCTCAAAGGTGCCGACGCCATGCCGGTAATGAAAGCGCTGGCGACCAATCGCCGTATCGTCGAAATCAATTTCGGCGTCGATCTCAAGCCGATCGCATGGCTCAAGCTTGGCCCAGCCACCACCATATTCAACGGAAACGGGCGCGGTGACCACGAGGATTCTGCGTCTGTTGCCAAGCTGACGAATACCAACGCGATTTATGGCTTCGACAACCGGCAGGCTGCTGCCGTCAAGAATTGGCGCCTCGCCGCCGTCGATATCGACAATGGCGTTGTCCACACCCAGCCCTGCGAAGGCGGCCATAATATGCTCAACCGTCTCAAGTCCGACACCGTCATCATTGACGATGCGTGTGCACAGGCGCGCCTGACGAATATTGTCGGGAATGGCCGCAATGGTCTGGAGGCTTTCCGTCACATCAATGCGGCGAAACAGGATGCCGGTGTTGGCGGCGGCAGGATGGATGGCGACGCGAACGAACCGACCGGAGTGCAAACCTATGCCATCAAAGGAAATAACGTCGGCGACCGTCGTCTGCATGGGCGATTGCGCGTGGCTTTGCATGGGCATTGACCATGATGAGCGCGATGACTGGACGCTGTGCATTCGCATTGTACCCTGATGGCTTTGTAATATTGTCCTGCGGGTCGCAACCACGAAGGACTGACCTCAGATGCATTAAGGGTTAGCGGCGGTCCACAATCAAATCACATTTGGTTACCGGTTGTTACAAGTTCCCGGATATCGGCGTCCCTGGCGTCGTTCGGTTACAGGAAAGCCTGACCGGTCATGAAAAAAGGGTCCGAAACAAGTCCGGACCCTTTATCAGTCTACGTTGCCAAAGCCGTCTTGTCAGTTGGCCTGACGACGCAGGAAGGCCGGGATCTCCAGATCATCGGCTGGCCGGTCAAGCGTTGTTGTTCCAGCCGGCTCGGGCATGCGGTTCATCGCATCTGCGCGCGGCAGATCCAGAATCGATGGCGTCACTTCCTCGGCTGCCGCAGGTGCGGTGCTTGGCTCGGTGGCGGTGGCGGGGCCGGCCTCGACGGCTGGCTCACGCCTTTCCTGTGTGCTCTCTTCCTGCGGCTTCTCGGCCCACATCCGTGAGATCTTGTTGATTAGGCTTGTCTTGCCGCCAGCCGGTGCCGCGTTTGGAACAGCTTCATCTTCGGGCATCGTCGCCGGTGCGCCGGGGATGAAAGGTTTGCGGGTTGTCGTCAGTTCAGTCGCTGAGTCGGCGACCATCACCGGGTCCTCAGTGGCCTCCATCCGAGGTGTTGGGGTTGGCTCTACGGCCACCTCCGGGGTGGTGTCGGTCGCAGGCTCGATCGAGGCCGGCATGCCGCTGGCAAAGGCTGCCGCGCGGTCACTGGCGATGGCCTCGTCAATCGACATCTGCTGTTCTTCCGCTGCCCGATCATCGTCACTGGCATCATCACTGGCAACATCTTCGGTGACATTTGGCGCTGCGGCCCGGCCACCGGCAAGAAAGGCCAGTCTGGAACGCGATGCCTTCGTCGGCACAAAGCCAGGCATGATGGCGCCATCTTCACCGCCCTTGGCCTCTGATTTTGCCTCTTGTGTCGTTGCCGGCATCTCCTCGGATGATGTTTCATCTGCCGTGGATGCGGCCTCGACAGCTGCCTCTGCCTGATCGTCCACGGTGCCGTCTGTGGTCCCGGTTGCCGCCGTAGCCGTCATTTCGTCAACAGGCGTTGTTTCGGTCATAGTCGCACTGACCGATGCCGCAGGCGCGGCAGGCATGGCTGTCGGTGCCGAGATAATGGTCGATTTGCGGGTGATCGGAGCCTGGATGAAGGTCGGGCGTTCCCGCGTCTGCAGGTTGGCCTCGATCCCGGTGGCCACGATTGACACACGCATGACCCCTTCCAGCTTTTCATCAAAGGTGGAACCAAAGATGATCACGGCGTCGCTATCGACCTCGCGGCGGATCCTGTTCGCGGCCTCATCAACCTCGAACAGGGTCATGTCCATGCCGCCGGTGACGTTGATCAATACGGCACTGGCTCCCTGCATCGAGATATCATCGAGCAGCGGGTTGTTGATCGCAGCCTCGGCAGCCTGCGTCGCGCGGCCGTCGCCAGAAGCCTCGCCTGTACCCATCATCGCCTTGCCCATCTCGCCCATCACGGCACGGATATCGGCAAAGTCGAGATTGATCTGGCCGGGCTTGATCATCAGGTCGGTCACGCCGGCAACGCCCTGATGAAGTACCGTGTCGGCCATGTGGAAGGCGTCGGCGAAGGTCGTGCGCTCGTTGGCAAGCCGGAACAGGTTCTGGTTCGGGATCACGATCAGCGTATCAACAAAACTCTGCATCTCGGTGATTCCGGCCTCGGCCTGCGCCATGCGGCGTTGCCCTTCGAAATCGAATGGCTTGGTGATGACGCCAACGGTCAGGATGCCGCGCTCGCGCGCCGCTCTGGCGATCACCGGTGCCGCGCCAGTGCCGGTGCCACCACCCATGCCGGCAGTTATGAAGACCATGTTGCAGTCGGCAAGCTCGCTCATCACCGCTTCAATGCTCTCCTCGGCGGCGGCGCGTCCGACATCCGGCTTGGATCCGGCACCAAGTCCTTGCGTAATTGCGCTGCCAAGCTGGATTTTCCGGCTGGCCAGCGAATGGGCAAGCGCCTGCCCATCGGTGTTCGCGACAAGGAAATCGACTCCATCGAGGTCGGAGTTGATCATGTTGTTGACGGCATTGCCGCCAGCACCGCCAACACCGACAACGGTGATGCGCGGGCGCAGTTCCTGCATGGTTTGCGGAACGGAGAGGTTGATGGTCATGCGAGTCTCCCTTTTGTGATGGTTGACCATGGGGCTGCCGGTACCGAAACGCTCAAGGGCGCGGCAGCAGTTCGGTGCGGGCGCTGGAATGGCCCGACGGCCCCGCGAGCGAAATTGATGTGTCTGACGTCAAGGCCGGCCGATGGAGCGGCAAGCGGATGCGTCAATGTACAAGGCTGCATGGTGGATGCTCCTTTCTCAGATATTGTCCCGGAACCACGCGCCCAATCGTTCGATCGGGCCATGGGGCAGGGTCCTTGTCTGACGTTCGGCCGGGTCGTCCTCGGTCAGACGGCTAACGTGAATAAGGGCGCCGATAGCAGCAGCGCTGGACCGGCTGGTCTCTTCGGTTGGCAAATTGCCGATACTGGCTGGCTCGCCGATACCGACGCTCTTGCCTGCGACCTGGGCGCAAAAATCGGCAATGCCGGTCATCTGGCTGCCACCGCCGGTCAAAACAAAGCGGTTGCCGGCGGCGTAATCCATGCGCACGGCCCGCATCCTGTCGGTCAGAAGTTCGATGATTTCCTCAACGCGTGGGCGGATGACGGCGCTGAGCAGGCTGCGGTCGATCATCTTGCCATCGACCTCGATGTGATCGCCGACGCCGGGCAGCATGATATTGTCCGAATGACCCATTTTCAGGGCTTCGCGCACCGGCGAGGGGGCTGCCGCCATGGTATCGATCGGGGTGATGGCACCATGAACTGCCTTCAACCGTTCGGCTGTGGCCAGCGGTGTTGACAGAATACGGGCGATATCGGTCGATACATGCTGGCCGCCAACCGGCACAGTGTCGATATAGATCAGCTTGCCATCCATGAAGATCGCTGCTGAAGAGGTGCCGCCGCCCAGGTCGATGACGGTACTGCCAACTTCGCGTTCTTCATTGCCAAGACAGGCTAGTCCTGCTGCGTACCCGGCATGGATAAACCGTTCCACACCAAGATGGTTCTGGGCCAGTGCCTCGATGATGTTGGCAAGATGGGTACGGTTTGCCACGACAGTCAGGAAATCAACGGTCAGTTCACGTCCGCGCATGCCAACCGGATCGGAAATGCCGCGGATGTCATCAAGGCTGTAATGCAGCGGATGAAGCTGCATGAGCTGTAGCGCGCTATCAATTTCCTGCGCACCGGACCGGTCGAGAAGGCGGCGCACATCGCGTCGGCTGACAGTGCTGTCAGACATGGTGATGGCCTGCGTGCGGAAGCTGGAGCGCGGGCTGCCACCAGCCAGCACTACACTGACGGCATTCATCGAAACGCCGGCGGCGCGCTCGGCCGTCTGCACAGCATTGCCGATAGCATCGCTGAGAGCGGCAAGTGCCGTGACCTCTCCGGCACGAATGCCGCCCGAGGCATGCGTTCCCTGTCCGAGAAGGCGAACCCCGCCATTCTTGTCATGCTCGCCGATCATGCAGCAAATTTTTGAACTGCCGATATCGAGAATGCCGAATGGCCGGCGGCTGTGACGGGCGCGGCGCAACTTCATGTCTTGCTCCCCTTTCCGCGAACCGGAATGTTCGGTTCGACGATCATCTGGTCGGGCACGCGCATGTCGATCACAGCAAGATCACGATCGGTAATGCGCTTGGAATGGTCGATCATGGCAAGCCGTGACCAGGCGGTGCGCGGATCGCCTTCCGGCAGGCGCACACGAATGCCGCTGCGCAGATGCACATCCCACCGCCGTTCTGACTGGAAGGTGACGGCCCAGACCTCGGCATAAAGCTCAGGCTCGGTGCGCAAGATATTCAGGATTGGGGCCACCTTGCCGGCAGCCTGTTTGCCAGCCACCACGGTCAGATGGCTGAAGGCCGACGGGTCAGCGCCGGTGATGATGGTGCCGCTGGCATCGATGACCCGGTGGCCATCGACAGTCTGCAGCAACGCCATCGGAAGGCGTTCGGTCAGCAACAAGCGGATGGTTGACGGCATCTCGCGCTCGATAGCGATATCCTCAATCCAGCCGATGGTGGACAGACGGGCATGCAGGTCAGGAAGCGAGATGCTCAGCATCGGTTCGCCAAGGGTCAGTTCGCTGGCGGCAAGCAATACATCTTTCGGCGTGTGCGTGCGGCCATAGACCTCGATATGTTCCAGCTTCAGGCCGGCATCTGCCGAGGTGGCGACAAGAATGTCGGCGAGGTGGCCGCGTTCGAGATAAACGCCGATACCGCCGCCGGCCAGAAGGACCACCATCACCGTGGCGGCAATTGCCCGCCAGCCAGGAAGGCGGCGCTGCGTCTGGCTGCTATCAGCTGCCGATGCGTTGTCGCTGCGTGCGCGGATGAATCGCATCAGTCGTCGCATTGCGCAGTCTCCAGAAGGTGGTTCACCAGCTCTTCGCCGGACAGGCCGACAAAGCGGGCCTGTTCAGGCACGAGCGAGGTGGCGGTCATGCCGGGCTGGGTGTTGATTTCCAGCATGAACAGCGCGTTTTTGTCCTTGTCCCAACGATAATCGGCGCGAATCACACCGCGGCAGCCAAGATGGCGGTAGGCGCGCTCGGCCCAGTCGCAGGCGGTCAGGGTGACGTCCTGCGGGATGTCGGCCGGCAGAATATGCTCAGACCCGCCAGCCGCATATTTTGCATCAAAATCATAGAAATCGATCTTTGGGCGGATTTCGGTCACGCACAGGGCTGTGCCATCAAGAACTGCCACGGTCAGTTCAAGGCCGGGGATATAGGGTTCAGCAATCAATTCGGTTTCCAGCTTCCAGTGGCTGCGCGCCGGGGCCGCATTGTTGCCTTCCTGCACAATCACCACGCCGATGCTGGACCCGTCGGCGCGTGGCTTGATCACATGCGCGCCGTTGTAATCTGCCGGATAGACATGGCTGTCTTCGACCAGAGGCAGCGTTGGCGGGACATTGATGCCGACCTCTGCCAGTGCATTTTTCGCACGCAGCTTGTCCATCGCCATCGCCGACGCCAGCACGCCGCTATGCGTGTAGGGGATGTTCATGATGTTCAGCAGCCCCTGGATGTTGCCATCCTCGCCGACCTGACCATGCAGTGCATTGAAGACGCGGGCCGGCTTCATGTCGGCCAGCACGGCGGCAATATTTCGTTCAACCTCGATCTCGACAGCATCCCAGCCGGCGTTGCGCGCCGCCTGTCCACAAAAGCTGGCGGTGACCCGGCTGACCGGTGCTTCGGATGTCCAGCCCCCCATCAGGACGGCCACGCGCTCGCCAGTCATGCGCCATTCCCCTCTGGTTGAGTTGTCTCTGGTTGCGCGGCGATGATGCGGTGGCCATCTGCAAGGCGGCCGACACGACGGATTTCCCAGCGCAGGGACGGGCCCCCATGTTCCTGAACGCGGCCACGCACCGCTTCGCCCAATGTTTCCAGATCATGGGCGTTGGCAGTACCGGTATTGATCAGGAAGTTGCAGTGTTTTTCGGATACCTGTGCGCCGCCAATGACCATGCCGCGGCACCCGGCAGCATCGATTTCCTGCCAGGCTTTGCCACCGGGCGGATTGGCGAAGGTGCTGCCGCCGGTGCGCACACCGCGCGGCTGCGCATCACCGCGGCTGGCGATGATCTCTTTCATCCTGGCCTTGATGGCATCGGGCGCGCCGCTGACAGCGGAAAGCGTGGCATGGGTGAAAATCCAGTCTGCCGGCGCATCACTGTGCCGATAGGCCATGCCCATTTTATCTGGTGTGGCACTGACAGCGTTGCCCTGCCGGTCGAGACCGCAGGCGCGCAGTGTGACGTCACGGAATTCACTGCCGTAAGCACCGGCATTCATCCGCAGGCCGCCGCCAATGGTGCCCGGAATACCGATCAGGAATTCAAGGCCGGCAAGACCTTCCCGCGCGGCATAGCGCGCAACATCCGCGTCGCTCGCTCCTGCATCAGCGGTCACGGTGGTACCGTCATGCGATACCGAGGTCATGAATTCATTCAGCCGGATGACAACACCGGCAACGCCGCCATCACGCACCAGAAGGTTCGAGCCCGCACCAACTGGCAGCAGGGGAATGTCGGCCGGGCATCCGGCAAGGAACTGCGCCAGATCATCGGCATCGCGCGGGCAGAACACCACGTCAGCTGGCCCGCCAACACCAAACCATGTGTGGCGCGACATATCGACAGCATCGGCATAGGTGCCGCGAACAGCGGGAAGACGGTTGACCAGCGTCATGATGCCCCTCCGCGCAATATGTCCATTTCGTTGGCAAGCGCAGCCGCCCAGCTGGTGATATCACCAGCACCGAGGCACATCACAAGATCGCCATTCTCCGTGCGCTGCAGAATTTCCCGTGCCAGATCTTCACGCGATTCCAGCGGTGCCGGCCCACGATGCCCGCGGTCACGCAGACCGGTCACCAGCGCATTCTTGTCGATCCCGTCAATCGGGGCCTCACCAGCGGCATAAACATCGGCAACCAGCACTTCATCCGCATCATTGAAGCAGGCGCAGAAATCATCGAACAGATCGGCAAGGCGGCTGTACCGGTGCGGCTGAACCACGGCGACAAGCTTGTTGGTGCCGCACAGCATCCGGCCAGCCTGCAAGGCAGCGCGAATTTCGACAGGGTGGTGGCCGTAATCATCAATCACTGTCACGCCGCCGCTGACACCTTTGGTTTCGAAGCGGCGGCCCACCCCGCCAAATCCGGCAAGTGCGGTGGTGACTTCGTCTGGCGTCATGCCCATTTCCATCGCCACAGCAATGGCCGCCAGGCAGTTCTGGACATTGTGTTCGCCAAGCATCGGGAAGCGCAGATCAGATATGATGCCAGTGTTGCTGGCGGTGCGCTCGGACAGGATCACATCAAACAGCATGGCCGACCCTTTGTGCCGCATATTCACAGCACGCACATCAGCATTCGCCGACAGACCGTAGGTGATGATCCGCCGGTCCTTGATGCCAGCCATCAGGCGCTGCACCGAGGGATGGTCGATACACAATGTGGCAAAGCCGTAAAACGGGATGGCAGCGACGAAATTGAAGAATGCCGCCTCCAGCGCCTCGTAGGTGCCGTGATGGTCGAGATGTTCGGGATCAATGTTTGTAACGACGGCAACAGTGGGGTTCAGCTTGGAAAATGACCCGTCACTTTCGTCTGCCTCGACAACCATCCACTGTCCCTTGCCAAGGCGGGCATTGCTGCCCCAGCCGGTGATGATGCCGCCATTGATCACGGTCGGATCGATACGGGCGGAATCCAGCAGCGTTGCAATCAATGATGTGGTGGTTGTCTTGCCATGTGTACCGGCAACGGCAACCGACCAGCGCAGCCGCATCAGTTCACCCAGCATTTCGGCGCGGTGCACGATCGGCAGAAAGCGTTCGCGCGCGGCCAGCAATTCCGGATTGTCCGGCTTGATCGCGGTCGAAATAACCACAATCGAGGCATCATCTATATTTTCGGCCTTCTGTCCGCAGGTCACCGGAATACCCTTGTCGCGCAGACGCCGCACATTGGCATTTTCAGCAACATCGCTGCCCTGTACCTGATAGCCAAGCTCAAACAGAATCTCGGCGATGCCGCTCATGCCGATGCCGCCGATACCGGTGAAATGCATGGTGCCGATGGACAAAGGTAACTCACTCATATCGCAGCTCCCTGATTAGAAGATGGGGAAGCGGAAGATGCGTTTCCTGTGACACAGGCCTCAACCATATCGGCGATATTGGCCGCCGCGTCTGATTTTGATAACTGCTTTGCCTTGCTGGACATATCAACAAGCAAGGCTGGATCATCAAGTAGGTCTGTCAGATGTGTAGCAAGTTTCTCGGCGTCGAGATCGGCTTCGGCAAGGCACAGACCACCGCCCAGATTCTGCATCTGCATGGCGTTTTGTGTTTGATGGTCATCCATTGCATGCGGAAACGGAATGAATATTGTTGGTGCGCCCAATGCGGCCAGTTCGGCGACGGATGAGGCGCCAGCCCGACTTATAATCAGGTCGCTTTGGCGGATATGGCTTGCAATGTCGGCAAAGAAAGGCGCGATGGTGGCCGCAACACTCATTTCAGCATAAAGGTCTTCTAACGCCCCAACCTGATCGGCACGGGCTTGCTGGGTTATGACAAGACGGTTTTTTATGGCATCGGGCAACAGATCTATGGCCGCGGGGACAAGCTTGGCAAAAATAGCCGCACCCTGCGAGCCGCCAAAGACAGCCAGATATAGTTTATCAACCTTTTGTGCTTTGGCTGGCTTTTGTCTCT
>CAJWDO010000021.1 GCA_913031555.1 uncultured Alphaproteobacteria bacterium
TAGCCCTAGCCATAGCCCTAACCCTAGCCCTAACCCTAACCCTAACCCTAGCCCTCACCCCGAGCCGAGCGGCTTGATGTCGAGCGGCACGCAGGGCAATCTCTGTGCGATGCTGGCACATTGTCAGCGCGGTGAGGAAATCCTCACCGGTATTGACTATCATGTCTTTGTCGATGAGGCAGGCGGCGCTTCGGTTCTTGGTGGCATCATGTTCGCTCCCATGCCGACAGGTGCCGATGGCGGCATCGATCCTGCCGATATCGACCGCACGGTCAAGCCGGATGATGAACATTGCGCCATTTCCCGCCTGCTGACGCTGGAAAACACCTGGCATGGGCAGGTTGTGCCGCTGGCCAGTATCAACGCCGCCGCCAGACGCGCCCGCGAACATGGGTTGCTTGTGCATTTCGACGGTGCGCGGCTGATGAACGCCTGTGTGAAGCTTGGTGTTTCACCGGCCGAGATGCTGGCCGAGGTCGACTCGGTTTCTCTGTGCCTGTCAAAAGGGCTTGGCACGCCCGCCGGTTCGATCCTCGCCGGGTCGAAAGAAATGATCAAAAAGGCGCACCGGGTGCGCAAGCTTCTTGGCGGTGGGATGCGCCAGGTCGGCATTCTGGCGGCGGCCGGCATCCATGCCCTTGATTATCACATAGACAGGCTTGCCGAGGATCACGCCAACGCCCTTCGCCTTGCTGAAAAGCTGGCCGAGATTCCGCAGATCACGGTTGATCCCGGCGAAGTCGAGACGAATATGGTCTTTGCCGGATTGCCCGAAGGCGCGGCCGCGCCACTGCAAGAACATCTTCGTGACCGGGGGATTCTGATCAATCGCGGTGAGCCGCAAATCCGCCTTGTCACGCATCTTGACTGCCGTGCGGATGAAATCGACCTGTTTGTCGAGGAAGTGCAGGGCTTTTTTGCCTGAACAGCGTCACACAACGGCGCAATAGGGACATAAATCAAGCGCCAGCGCGGCAGACTGCAAACGACAGTTTCGACACGCGGGTTTATCCTCGCGATGGATTATCAAGGAGTGTTGCCATGTCGATTGCGCTCTCGCTCGGGCCACGGGTCCGCAAAAGTCCCTATTTTGAATCGGCGCGTGCCGCCGGTCTGGCCGCTGCGACCGTGTATAATCACATGTATATGCCGACAGGCTACGGTGATCCTGCCGCCGAATATAATCGCCTGATCAATGGTGTCGCGATGTGGGATGTCGCCGTTGAACGGCAGGTTGCCCTCAAAGGTCCGGATGCGCTGGCGTTGGCGCGTTATCTGACGCCGCGTAACCTCGACGGGCTTGTGATTGGCCAGGGCAAATATGCCCCTCTGTGCAATTTCGAAGGTACCGTAATCAATGATCCGGTCCTGCAGCAGATCAGCGAGGACGAAATCTGGCTGTCCATCGCCGACAGCGATATAAAGCTGTGGGCAGCCGGCATCGCCGGCGCGCGCGGTATGGATGCCAGGGTGTTCGAGCCCGATGTATCGCCGCTGGCCATTCAGGGGCCGAAAGCCACTGACGTTGTCGCCTCGATATGCGGCGACTGGGTGCGCGACCTTGGCTATTTTGCCTTCAGGCCCTTCGAGATCAACGGCATTCCGATGATTGTCGCGCGGTCCGGATGGTCAAAGCAGGGTGGCTTCGAGCTGTATCTTCAGGATGGCAGCCGCGGTGACGAGCTGTGGGCGATTGTGGCTGAGGCCGGCAAGCCCCACGGCATCGGCCCGGGAACACCGAACTATATTGAGCGTGTCGAAAGTGGCCTGATTTCCTTCGGCGCCGATACCGATGATGCCTCGAACCCGTTTGAGCTTGGGCTTGGCAAATTCATCGATATCGACCAACCGCATGATTTTGCCGGCAAACAGGCGCTGATGGCGCTTCGCGAGGCCGGTGTGAAGCGCCGCTTCATGGGATTGTTGATTGATGGTGATCCGTTCACCGGAACAAATGAAGCCCGCTGGCAACTGACCTGGCGTGATGGTGAATATGCCGGTTATGCTGCCGCAGTCGCCTATTCCCCACGCGTTGGCTCCAACATCGCGGTTGCGATGATCCGCAGCAAGGTAGTCGATGCAGCTGCGCCGGTGATTGTTCACACCGGCGCAGGCAATCTTGGTGCAAGAGTTGTCGAATTGCCTATCATATAGGCTGAACGACGCCCTTGATGGTCAGTCAACAACCGCCAGATCGACGGCGGCCATTCTGCCATTGCGTTGTTCAGCCAGTTCGTAGGATACGCGCTGGCCTTCGTTTAGTCCGGTCAGACCCGAATTCTGAACGGCGGTGATATGTACGAACACATCATTGCCTTCGTCGTCGGGATTGATGAATCCATACCCTTTCTGGGTATTGAACCACTTCACAGTGCCTTCTGACATTCTATACAGTCTCCTTTGCCACGCCCCGCCGTCCCGGGCGCCACATCTTCACTCTTGATATGAGGCAACTGCTAGCACGGTAATCAGATCCCACATCTTCGACAGCTGTGTCTATCATGTGGGTTACGTTGCTTGTGTCAATCCAGTAGCGTGCGGCAAAAGGTGCGCCCCGAATCTTCGGGAAGAAAGTACAGGGAGATGGCGTGGATGCTGAATGCCCGAGGTCTTGTCTGTGCTGTGCTGGCGCCGTTGTTATGGGGCTTTGTGCCCATATATATAGGCATTCTCGGCGATGTCGATGCGCTGGAAATTGTTGTCCATCGCGCCCTGTGGTCAGGCGTCATCCTGCTGGGTCTTGTCACTATGGCACCATCCCTGACTGGTGGCATGACGGCGGTGCGCGCGGCGCTCTCGACATCAAGGCTGCGTCTCGGGTTCGCACTGACCTGCGGTCTCGTCACAGTGAACTGGATGATTTTCGTCTATGCCGTTCAGTCGCGACAGCTATTCGAGGCGGCTCTTGGATATTTCATCTATCCGCTGGTGACTGTCGTTCTTGGCATGCTGTTGCTTGGTGAGAGGCTTGATCGATGGGCGTGGGTCGCCATCGGTGTGGTTGCCGCCGGGGTGGCGCTGAAAGCTGCGAACCTTGGTGATCTGCCGTGGGTGGCGCTGGCACTTGCAGGCTCGTTCGGCCTTTATGGTGTTGTCTGTAAACCCATGGGAATAGACCTGTTGATCGGCATTTTCATCGAAACGGTCATGCTGATTCCGCTGTCAATCTTGTATCTGTGGTGGCTACACAGCAACGGCACCGCCATTTTCTCTGGCGGTGGTGCGGTGAACACTATGCTGGCGGTATTTGCCGGCATCATCACCGTGGTACCGCTGCTGCTTTACCATACCGGCAATCGTGCGCTGCCAATCACCGTATCCAGCCTTCTGTATTATATCAACCCGACCACCCACATGGTCGTCGGGCTGCTATATTTCCGGCTGTCCATTCCGCCGTGGGAATGGGTGGTGTTCGGGCTGATCTGGGCCGGCCTTGTCGTCTATTTTGCGACAAGAAGGCAAGCAGGTCCCGCAGTGAAGGTCTAGTCGATCACCCGCGCCGACACGATCTGGTCCGGTGATGCCGGTGGTTCACCGGGGGTGATGTTATAGACATTTTCCATGCCACGCTCGACCTGGCCCCAGACCGTATATTGCCCAGTCAGATGACCGCATCCGTCAAAACAGATAAAAAACTGACTGTCGCCTGAATTCGGATTCATCGACCGTGCCATTCCGACCGTACCGACCTTATATTCATAGTCGGTGAATTCGGCGTCCAGGTTCTGGCCCGATCCACCCATGCCCGTGCCATCCGGGTCGCCGGTTTGCGCCATGAAGCCGGGAATGACCCGGTGGAAGATGATGCCGTCATAAAAGCCGTTATTGGCAAGCTCGGTGATGCGCGCAACATGGTTTGGCGCAAGATCCGGCAGGAGTGTGATTTCAACCTGGCCCTTCGTCGTTTCGAGAAGCAGGGTTGATCCGGTATCGGATGTGGCTGGTGTGCTCATGGTGATAAAGCTGGCTCCAAGTAAGGTCAGAATAAGGTGTTTCATGTAAGGTTCCCGGCACAGGCTAGGTTAGATGAGTGATAACATAATGCTCAGAAAAGCGCGTCGATCTGATCGTCCGACAGGTTGCCCGGCACAACGGTGATCGGCACCCGGCAATTTGCCGCGCCCTTGGCCATCATGAAGGAAATCAGCGGGCCGGCTGTCTCGGATTGGGTGTCGGCGCCAAGCACCAGCAGGCTGATCTGTGTCTCTTCATTAATGAGGCTGATAAGTTCCTCGTGAGCGTCACCCTCACGGACATAGAGAACGGGGACTTCGCCGGTAAATTGATGGGCATAGGAGGCATGAATGGCCATGTTGGCCTCGGCTTCCTCACGCGCCTCGGCGCGCATCAGCTCACCGACACCGGCCCAATATTCGAACTCCGCCGGGGCGATGCAATACATCAGGCCGACCTTGCCGCCAATGGCCTTGGCACGGCCGCAGGCAAAACGCAGCGCATGATGCATCTCTTCGGACTCGTCGACAACAACAAGGAAAAGGGGGTCTTTCTTGGCCATTGATCCGCTCTCCTGGTTTCAATTATGCTTGGATAACCGGCTTTATTATTTGCGCCGAAACGCCACCGCGGCAAGCCATCCCGACGCCACGGCGAAAATGATAGCAAAAATCCCATACAGGGCGGAATAATCATGCGCGAAACGATATATCAGCGCGCTGAGTCCCGCTTTCCTTACGTTCATATCGGTCGTCCGCTCACTCAATGCAACGCCATCACGAAAATGCAGGACCCGCACGCTGTAATCGCCGGTCGGAATATTGCTTGGCAGTGACAGGCTCGCCCGGAACAGCATGTCCTGCTGCGTGACGATCGAGGATGGCAGCACCTGCCAAAGCCCGTTCGCCTCCATATTGCGCCGCAGATTGTTCTGTTGTTCGGGGTCGCCGGCTATGGCAGGGCCGGACGAGGCGGGCTTTTCGCCACCGCCATGACCGTTGGCGGCGTCATCCCTGTCGGCAATGAATGTCAGGCCGCCTGCCAGTGGGCTGACAGTGGCGTTGCTGAGAGCCTCTTCATCGGCGATCGAAGGCAGGCTGTCGGTCGCAAACACATGATAGAAGCTTGGCGCCTCCTGCCAGACCTTTGTCTCGACATTGACCCAGATGCCGGCGCGCTTTGCCTTGCGACGCTGGATGATGTCGGTTGCCGGACCCTGAACCACGAGGATGATGTCATCACCCGGCATGCCCTCATAGGCACCGAAAAGCAGGAGTTCGGTGCCGTGATAGCTGCTGGTGATGTCAACGCGGCTGTTGGACAGGTCCGCCACAATCTGCTTTGGCGCTGCCATCGCCGGACCCGCCACCAGCATCACCAGGCCGACCAGTGTCATGCCCCATTTCCGGATCATCCTGCGCTTTCCCGTCATCGCCGCAGCTCCACCGACAGCAGATCCTCCGGCCGGACCACCAGGTCGTAGCCGATCTTCAAGCAGACCGCCAGAACGAGCAGGGCCAACAGGCCGCGAAGTTGTTCACCGCGAAGCAGGGCACCGGCGCGGCTGCCGAACTGGGCGCCGACCACCGCCCCGAACAACAGCAGGCCGGCAAGCAGGAAGTCGACTGTCTGGGTCTGGATCGACTGCAGCAATGTGACGTTGGCGGTCACAAAGATGATCTGGAACAGCGAGGTGCCAACAACAACCGAGGTCGGCATGCCAAGAAGATAGATCATCGCCGGCACCATGATGAAGCCGCCACCGACGCCCATGATGGCCGCGAGGATGCCAACAAAGGCCCCGATGCCAAGCGGCAGGATGGCGCTGATATATAGTTTTGAACGCCGAAAGCGCATTTTCAGCGGCAGGCCGTGAAGCCAGTTATGCTGATGAAGTTTGCCACGCACCGCGCCGGGTTTGCGTGAGCGGATGATGGTGCGAAGGCTCTCGGTCAGCATCAGTGCGCCAATGATGCCCAGAAACACCACATAGGACAGCTGGATGACGAGATCGATCTGCCCGATATCGCGCAGGAACGAAAACAGCGCAACGCCAAGGGTCGAGCCGATCACGCCGCCGATCATCAGGATCGCTCCCATTTTGAAATCGACATTGCCGCGGCGCATGTGTGCCAACACACCGGATACCGATGAGGCAACAATCTGGTTGGCTTCTGTGGAGACTGCCACCGCCGGTGGGATGCCGAAAAAGATCAGCAATGGCGTCATCAGGAATCCGCCACCAACCCCGAACAGGCCGGACAGGAACCCGACTCCGCCACCAAGCCCGATGATGATCCCGATATGCATCGAAACTTCGGCGATTGGCAGGTAAATATACATGATCTATGGCCGGAAAAGGCTGGGTTGACGACAGCATTGCTTGACTTGAGACATGACTAGCAGATGCTTGTGACAATGTCGCCTGTGAATACGACCTCGAATGTCCCGCAGCGGAAATACACCGGAAGCAAATGGCTGACCAGTTGATTGAGAGCCGGCAATCAGGATGTGAGGAGAGTTTGGGTGGGCATGGTCTGTTAAGAGGCGATGGGGGAAATCAGTGGCGGGTGCGTTTCATCACCGGGTCGTCATCATATAGATGCCGGAGGAGACGCAGGATCCGCATGACGTCGCCATCATTGATCGAATAAAATATTGTTTGTGATTCGCGCCTGGTCTTTACGATATTGGCGCGACGAAGGCGCGCCAGATGTTGCGACAGGGCTGATTGGCTCAAGGATGACATTAGCCCTTCCAGCTCGGATACCGATCGTTCACGCCCGTCCGACAGTTCACTCAGAATGCGCATGCGTTTTGAGTTGCCCATCGCGCGCAGAATGTTTGTCAGTTTTGACTGTTCACCCTCTTTATCCGGTAGTCGCGCCATTGTGCCCCTGTCTCCTTCTGTATTGGTGGCGGTCACCAGACCGGTCCGACGGCCCGCTCGCCAGACCGCTCACCGTCCCGCGCCGGGGCACCTGTTCACGATAGGAATATCGCCAAACCATTCCATTGTTCCCCCGATTCCCCCGTTTGATCACGTAAATGTCTGACATATTGGATGTCTGACATATTGGAAATATCTGAACATATTGGCGAAAAATAACATCTTATGGTTATCAAAATATTAAATTAAAAAAACAAAATGTATTATTTTATGAATATTATGCTAAAGATTTTGGTCTCAAACGGGCATTCAACCTAACAGATTGTTCTTTGGCATTGTATTGCGCGCGGGGATCATATGATGGTCAGGTCGGGGCTTTCCAGAAGTTCGGCGGTCGTCAGGACGCGGTAATTGCTGGGTCGGTCGCCGGGGGGTGTGATTGGATAGACGATGCGCTGGAATGGTCGCATCGCGCCGCCATGAAGGCTGAGGAAACCATGCTGAAACAGCGGTGCCTGAATGGCCAGTGCCGCCTCATAGATTATCGACAGCCATCGCCAGGGCGCCGAGCCGATGATGTCTTCCAGCGGGGTGCCGGGTTTTGGCCCCGGGCTTGGCCAGACATGGTCGGTGGGAATCGCCAGATAATAGAGCCTCATTGATCGGTTCTGACCGACTGAAACAAGATTGGCGATATCGGTGGCACTGGCCTTCATCAGGGCGCTTGGCGCATCGCAGCCGGCCAGTTTGAGGCCGGCCAGCTTCAGCAAATTCTCGGATTGGAGCATGGGAGGCGACTGCACTTCGCTCAACAGTTCGATGTTGCTCATGAACATCGGTTCGTTTGCCCGTTCAATGATGCTGATCGCCTGCAGCGCAATGCGGTGGCAGGCCAACCGTCGCGTCAAATCCTCATGGCGTCGATCCGGCGTCTCGAGAGTCATCCTGAATTCTGGACTGAGGGCGCGTAGTGAACGCAGCAGCTGAACCAGTGCCATCTCGCTTACCTTGCGGTGAAGTGAGATGGTGAAGCTGCCATTGATTCGGCGCGCCAATACGCCCCCGTCCGGCGGCACCTTGCCGGTACTTGCCTTTGTTACACCGCCGTGGGTGATGGCAATCTGTGAACGCATTGGGCTCCCTTGAGTCTGGGACGTAATCGAGCCTGGGACGTAATCGAGCCTGGGACGTAATCCGCGTCTGCCTTGCGATACATCTGCCTTGCGATACATCTGCCTTGCGATATCGGTTTGGCGCGATATCGGTTTGGTGCGATATCAGTCTTCAGGCATAAACAATTTCAGGCCACCAAGCGGGTGTCCATTCAGCACCATTCTGGCAGAGACAGGTTAACAACCCGTCAATTTCTGGCAAAAAATATGATTTTGTCAGAACTTCGGTCGCGCGACTGGCCCAAAAGGCTGATTTTTGTCCTGTAAGGATGACCAAAATCATTTCCGCCTGACGAATATCGCTTTCGGGAATGTCGCTTTGGTCCGCTTCACGCTAGACTGAGCGCATGGACAGGAAAACCGAACGCCATCCAACCGCCGGACAACCCGAACAGCCGGCAGTCGCCCCACACGGTGATGGCAGGGATGTGCTGCGCGATGTCCGGCGCCCGGCGCCGCAGGAATTCGACATCCGTATCGCCACTGATGGAAGCTGGTATCATGAAGGTGGACTCATCGCGCGGCCGGCGCTGGTAAACCTTTTTGCAAGTGTGCTGCGGCGCGAGGCGGATGGTGGCTACTGGCTTGTTACGCCGGTCGAACGCGGACGGATCGACGTGGATGACGTTCCGTTTATTATTGTCGCCGCTGACTGTGAGGGGGACGGCAAGGATCAGGTGATCAGGCTGCGAAGCAATGTCGATGACGACTTCATTCTGGGCCCCGACCACCAGCTTGTCATGCGGCGTCCCCCTGACGCCGATGATCTTCGCCCCTATGTGACAGTCCGGCCCGGCATGGAGGGGCGGCCAGGTCTCGAGGGGCGGATTGCGCGGCCGGTCTTCTATGAGCTTGCCGAACGTGGAGTTGAGGGGCCGACGGGTCAGATCGGTGTCTGGAGTGACGGCGTATTCTTCAGCCTGGAGGGAGACGAGGCATGAATGCGCCGCTGTCGACATCGCCTGTCACTTCGGGCCAACTGAACCCGATACCGGTGCGCCTTCGCAGCGAGGCTGGTCGGCCGGCGGCGGTACTTGTCGGCCTGATGGCCAGTGCATCGGGATGGCAGGTCATCATGACCGAGCGGGCGGCGCATCTGGCGCATCATGCCGGACAGATCAGTTTTCCCGGCGGCAAGGTGGACGAGTCGGACAAAAGCCTGGTGGCGACGGCACTGCGCGAGGCTGATGAAGAAATCGCCCTGTCGTCAACGAAGGTTGATATTCTCGGTGGGCTTGATCCGGTTTCAAGCCCGGTCGGGTTTATTGTGCAGCCGATTGTCGGCATTGTCGCGCCGCAAATCGACCTTCAGGCCTGCCCCGATGAGGTGTCGCGAATTCTGATCCTGCCGCTTGCAGACCTGATAAGTCCGATGCGCCATCGCCGTGAAAGCTATATTCGTGAGGGCCGCCGTCGCGACGTCTGGGTAATCGATCATCCTGATCATTATATATGGGGTCTGTCGGCCGCGATCATTGTCGATCTGGCGGCGCGTGTCGGACCGCTGCCACAGTCGGTCGGCGCTGAACTCGCGGAAACGCAAAAAGGAGCCTGAAGATGCGGCGCTATCTGATTATCGCCATCGCCATTCTTGCCGCCATTCTGGTGATGAGCCTCGTCAAGTGGTGGCAGGCACGCCGCGCCAAGGCTCGCGGGGAGACTGTGGAGCCAAGTGCGGGGATCGAGGTTTCCCACGTCATTGGTGCTTTTGTTGGTCTGGCGGTGTTCTTTGCCGGTGTGGTGATTCTGGAAACAGGTGCCTCCAAACCCGGCACGACATACAAGCCGGCGCAGATCAAGGATGGCAGGATTTCGGCTGGCGAATTCAATGGCAGCGCGGATCATGACAACTGACGGCGTGGACGGTTCATTTCCGATCCCGCCGCTGGCCGCACGCATCTTTGCCATCGCTGCCGCGTCAGGGTTTGACGCGCGGATCGTTGGCGGCGCGGTCCGTGACTGGCTTGTTGGTCGTACAATCGGTGATATCGACATGGCCGTCGCCGCGCCTATCGACCGGGTGGCGGGTCTGCTTCGCGATGATGGCCTGAAGGTCGTCGATACCGGCCTTGATCATGGCACTGTCACGGTGGTCGAGAATGGTCAGCATCTGGAGGTGACCCAGACACGCGTTGATCTGGAGACGGATGGTCGTCATGCCATCGTCGCCTTCAGCGATGACTGGGCGGTGGACGCCGCGCGTCGTGATTTCACCATCAACGCGCTCTATATCGATGAAGCCGGCCGGATCGAGGACCCGCTTGGTGGACGCGCCGATCTTGAGGCTGGAATCCTGCGGTTTGTCGGCACCGCGACCCGGCGCGTTGAAGAGGACGCGCTGCGGATGTTGCGCTATTGCCGGTTCCTGCCGCATTTCGGTGCTGCCGGCACGGATGATGACGCGCTGGCGGCGCTCGCCGAGAAGGCCGGTCTTGCCGCCAACCTGTCGGGCGAGCGGGTTGCCAATGAGATGAGCCGTCTGCTGGCCGGACCGGGGGCGGCTATGGCCATCACGCTGATGCAGGATACAGGTCTTGCCGCCGCGGCGCTTGGCGGGACGCTGGATGCCGGCAGGCTGACACCCGAGATTGATCAGGTGGTAACGACGGTCTTCGGTCGTGACGATCCGGCATGGCTTGTCAGGCTGGCGATGATCATGCAGCCGGGCATGGCGGACAGCCTTGCCACACGGTTGCGACTGTCGCGGTGGGACAGCCGGCTCATTCACGCACTCGATCGCGATATGGCGGATGCCGATGCCGGTGATCATGTCTACGCATTGACAGCCAAGACATGGCGGCAGGCGGCGTGGTGGCGCTGTCAGGCGGATGTGATGCCGGGGGGCGGTCTGCCGGCCGCCTGCCTTGTTGTGGCAAGTGCGCGCGCTGGTCGTCCGGTCGACAGCGCGCATCTTGCGGATATATCGGCCTGGCTGCCGCCTGAGTTTCCGCTCACCGGCGCTGATTTATTGTCGCAAGGCGTTGACAGCGGGCCAGCGCTGGGAGAGATGTTACGCGCCGCCGAACGGGAATGGGTTGAGCGGGATTTTGCGCCGAAGCAGGCCGACCTTCTGGTGTTTCTCGGCTTTGACCATGCAAAGTGATATCGGAAAAAAAATTCTGGCGCATAGGGTTAAGGACAGTCGATGAACAGCAAGTCACCAGATCAGATCCAGTCCCGCCAGCAGGCGGCCGAATCCTGGTTCGCCACGCTTCGCGATTCGATCTGCGCCACCTTCGAGGCCATTGAGACGGAAGTCGACGCGGCCCGGCAGGATGGGCTTGAGCCTGGCATTTTCGACCGCCGAGACTGGAGCCGGGATGGCGGTGGTGGTGGCCAGATGAGCGTCATGCATGGCCGCGTCTTTGAAAAGGTCGGGGTCAACATCTCGACCGTGCATGGTGAATTTTCCGAGGAATTCAGACAAAAAATTCCGGGCGCTGGCGAAGATGGCCGGTTCTGGGCATCCGGTATTTCGCTTGTCGCGCACCCGCGTAACCCGCATGTTCCGGCAGCGCATATGAACACCCGCTTTATTGTCACCAGCAAGGCCTGGTTCGGTGGCGGTGGGGATCTGACGCCGATTTTCCCTGACGAGGCTGCCGGCGCCAGTTTTCACGATTCGATGCGCGCCGCCTGCGAGGCACATGACGAGGATTACTATCCACGTTTCAAGAAATGGTGTGATGAGTATTTCTACCTGCCGCACCGACAGGAGCCGCGCGGTGCCGGCGGTATTTTCTATGACAATCTCGACAGCGGTGACTGGGATGCCGATTTCGCCTTCACCCGCGATGTCGGAACGGCGTTCCATAGTGGCTATGCCGGCATTGTTCGCGACCGTATGGATCGTGGTTGGACCGATGCGGACCGGCACCATCAGCTGGTCCGGCGCGGCCGCTATGTCGAATTCAACCTTCTCTACGACCGTGGCACGCTCTTCGGGCTAAGGACGGGCGGCAATATCGAAGCCATTCTGATGAGTATGCCGCCAGAAGTCCGCTGGCCCTGATCGCCTTCCAGGCGCATTGATCCGGGTATGACCGGCTGTCTGGAGGGTGCGACGGATGGCGCGGTTATTTTTTCAGATTCCATGGCAATATAGGCTGCAAAAGCGGGATATCCCGTGCTAGAAAGTCCACGGCTGACATCAGGTGCCTTACATGTCACGCCGCTGCCACCCGGCAGGAGCCTGGAGGGAGATTTCCGGAACGGTCCGCGAGGATCGCGTTCGGGGATATGTGGGGCTGCAATTTAAAGAGGGAAGAATGGCAAATACGAACTCGAAGCCCGCGAAATCGGCCACCGATCCGCGCGAGGTGGGCCGTCGTGACTTTATTGTCGTTGCAACCTACGCGATGGGGGCCGTCGGGGCGGCGGCTGTTGTCTGGCCGCTGATCGATCAGATGAATCCGGCGGCTGACACGCTGGCACTGGCCAGCACCGAAGTCGATGTATCGAAGATCGTCGAAGGTCAGGCAATCACCGTCACATGGCGCGGCAAGCCTGTCTTTATCCGCCATCGCACGGCGGATGAAATCGCCCGCGCCAATGCCATTGACAGCGCCGAACTGCGAGACCCGCAGGAAGACGAGGCGCGTGTTCAAAGGCCTGAACTTCTTGTGCTGGTGGGCGTGTGCACGCATCTCGGTTGCGTGCCGCTTGGCCAGAAAACAGGCGAGGTCAAGGGTGAGTATGATGGCTGGTTCTGTCCGTGCCATGGCTCACACTACGATACCTCGGGACGCATTCGCAAGGGCCCGGCGCCAACCAATCTCGAGGTGCCGCCCTACTCATTCCTTTCCGATGCCGTGATCCGGATCGGCTGATCTGTCTTTTCCGCTGGAGGCTATAGGTTCCATGTCTGCTGAAAAATTTGCAAATCCCGTCGTAAGATGGATCGACCACCGTCTTCCCATCTTTTCGATGCTGGACCATGAAAAATATGACTACCCGGTGCCGAAGAACCTGAATTA
>CAJWDO010000022.1 GCA_913031555.1 uncultured Alphaproteobacteria bacterium
ATTCGTCGATCAGCCCCTGCTCCTCGCCAATCCGCACCCGTGCGCGGCCAGCCAGATTTGCCGCCGCTGCCTCGTCGGCACAGGCAAAGAATACCGCATCTCCATTGGCAACACCCGTGGCAAGACGAATTTCCTCGGCCTTTTCCGGCCCCAGAGCCTTTGCCACCGGGCCGCGCGCCTCGCCTTCACCATAGATGATATAACCCATGCCGGGGGCGCCTTCGGACTGCGCCCAGCTGTTCATCCGGTCGGCAATGGCGCGGCTGCCGCATTTCGGCCCGGGAACCGCGCGAACAACGCTGCCACCCTCGACGGCTTTTGCAAAAATCAAAAAGTCCGACCCCCGAAAGGTCTCGGTGACGTCGCAGATCTCGATTGGGATCCGCAGATCAGGCTTGTCGTTGCCATATTTCAGCATCGACTCGGCGAAGGGGATGTGCATGAACTCCTGGTCAACGGCCTTGTCGGAAAACTCCTCGAAGACGCCACGGATCACAGGCTCGACAGCGTCGAAAACATCCTGCTGCTCGACAAAGCTCATCTCGAGGTCGAGCTGATAGAATTCGCCGGGGCTGCGATCAGCGCGGCTGTCCTCATCGCGGAAACAGGGCGCGATCTGGAAATAGCGGTCGAATCCGGAGACCATGACAAGCTGCTTGAATTGCTGCGGTGCCTGCGGCAGTGCATAGAATTTGCCGGGATGAAGACGCGCCGGCACCAAAAAGTCACGCGCACCTTCAGGCGATGATGCGGTCAGGATCGGCGTCTGGAATTCGGTGAAATCCTGCGCCACCATCCGCGCCCGGATCGACTGGATGATCTTGGCGCGCAGCATGATATTGTCATGTGGGCGGGTCCGACGCAGGTCGAGATAGCGATAGCGAAGCCGTGTCTCTTCCCCGGAATCAGTGTCTGAATTCACCTGCAGCGGCAGCGTGTCCGCCGCCGACTGCACATCAAAGCTCTCGATGCGCACCTCGACATGCCCGGTTGGCAGCGATGTGTTGATTGTCTCATCACTGCGCTTCAGAACGGTACCGGTGATTGTCACGACAGATTCAAGCCGCGTTGCCTCGACCGCGGCAAAGCTTGGATCGGATGAATCAACAACGCATTGCGTCAGCCCGTAATGATCACGAAGATCGACGAAAACCAGCTGGCCATGATCGCGCTTTCGGTTGATCCAGCCCGACAGGCGGACCGACTGGCCCACATTGGCCTCGACAAGCTCGCCGCATGTATGAGAGCGATAGGCGTGCATCTTGATACTCCAAATGGAAACTGGGGCGATGACGCCGGGTTGCGCGCCGTGAAAAGCGCGCGCAGTATGCAAAGATTGCCCTGCTTCCGCAACATGCTTGTCACGGCGGGCCTGTCACTGTCCCGTCGCGATCAGTCGCGGCCGCGCCGCCGCCGTCGGCCAAGCTGCCCGGCGCCGCCCCTGGGACGTGTTTCATCGGGGGTGGGCACATCCTTCCACGGCGTGCCAAGCGCCGCCACATGGTCCGGTGTGGTCCCGCAACAGCCACCGATGATGCTGATCCCGGCATCACGCGCCAAACAGGCATATTCCGCCATCAGGTCAGGCGTCCCGTGATAGTGGATGCCGCCATCGACATATTCGGGAATGCCGCAATTGCCCTTGGCGATAACCGGGGTTTCGACAACCGGCAGCATTTCCCGCACCGAATGAAGAAGCTCTGCCGGCCCGATGCCACAATTCGCACCAATACAGGCGGCGCCGAATTCGGCTGACCGGCACGCGAAATCGGCCGGTGTGATGCCCATCATTGACCTGGCCGCGGTATCGAAGGTCATGCAGACCGCCACCTCAAGTCCGGTCGCGGCGGCGGCATCAATGGCGGCCTTGACCTCCTCCAACGACGACATCGTCTCCACCCAGAGAAGATCGACCCCGCCCTCGGCAAGAGCTTCGGCCTGTTCAGTGAATGCGGCACGGGCAGCATCATGGTCCAGCGCCCCCATCGGGGCGAACAGCTCGCCGGTCGGAACGATCGAGCCGGCGACAAGAACGGGCTGGCCATTGCGATCCTGACCCGCATCGGCGGCTTTTCGGGCAAGCCGCGCCGCCGCAAGGTTCAACTCGCCAACACGATCCTGCGCGTCGTGAAGACGGAGACGGTGATGCGTGCCGCCGAATGAATTGGTCAGTATGAGCTGTGATCCGGCGTCGATGAAGGCACTGTGGAGCGCCGCGACCTCATCGGGCTTTTCGACATTCCACAGCTCGGGTGGATAGCCGGTCTCGAGGCCCTGTTTGAAGTAGTTGGTACCGGTGGCACCGTCGGCGACGATCCAGCCGGTCTCGGCCAGAAGTGTGTTCAGGGTGGTCATTGTTTGTTGTCAGTCTTCCCGGTGGTTGTTCAACCGCGACGCCGCCGCGTCGGACGCCGCACGACACCCGTCGTGGCGGCGCGTCTGTCGCGAATCGCATCCAGCAATTCACGCTGGTCGCCCGGGGTCATTGACCGCCAGGCGGCGATTTCGGCACCGGTCCGAAAACATCCAATACATTGGCCGGAAACAGGGTCAAGCTGGCAGACCGAAATACATGGCGAGGGGAGGGCGTTATTGTCCGTCTGGCGGCTCATCTCGTCTTACCCCTTGCCAATAGCCCCTTGCCAATGGCAAGAGCGCCATCCATCCGTCAGGCGGCGACGCTTTCACCATCTTGCGACAGCATGACACCATTCAACGCTTCAAGCGCGGCGTCAAGATTCTCACGGGTCCCGACAACAATCTTGCCATCGACACCAATGCCGGTTTCACCGTCACGTGCCGGTGTCGTCAGATCGATCAGCTCAAGAAGCGCGGTCGCCTCTTCAAGCGCCAGTACCGGCATGTTCTCACGGGTGAAGGCACGCATCAGGCGTTTGGTGTGGGCCTCCGGAGACAGCGTCGTGACATGGCGTTCACCCGACGGGATGATCAGCGCGTCGTAATCAATGGCCAGCGTCGTCGACAATGTTGAATCGACAGGATAGGACATGCCCCAGCCGCTTCCATTCCAGGCATTCGTCAGACCGGCATCACGTGAGATGACACGCAGTTTTGCGTTGACGGACATCATGGCGCGCTGAATGGCGATGAAGGTGTCTTCATCAAAGCCGCTGGCAACCATGATGGCGATGGTTTTGCCTGTGAAATTGGAAAGCTGCATCTATCATGCTCCTGTACTGGGAAGATTTGGTGGCCACGAACCGACCCTGTGAATCAGTTCTGTGAATCGGCTCTGTGATTCCTGCCGCCAGGCGTCGGACTGACAGGTCCGGTAGCGGTTGTATCTTGATAGTCGATGACGAGAATTCGTCGCCGGTATACAGTCCATTTACGGCAGGTTCAAGCCCGTATTGCCCCTATAATGTCGAATGCCGTCCGAGAGACGCGCAACCTGACAGGTTCAGGCCAGATCCGCGGGTGTGTCGATATCGCGATGGATGCTGTCATCATGCCAGCCAATGCTGTTGACCGCTGCCGGGTTTTTGCTCAACACCTGCCTGCCGCCCATATCGCCGCTGAGTTCGCCAAGCGCCGCGAAAAACCCGCGCCCCCACAGAACAGGGTTACCGCGCCGGCCCTCATGGACCGGGAATGAGATACGGGTTTCATGATCACCAAGGCCACTATGGTCACGGATCATCTCGGCGACCAGATCGGGCGCAATGTAGGGCATGTCACCAAGCGCGATCAGCGCCCCGGATACCACCCCCGGCAGGGCGGTGATTCCGGCCGCCACCGACCCCGCCTGACCGGCAGCAAAATCGGCATTGTGCGCAAAGGTGACTTCCAGCCCATGAAGCGCCTCGACAACCTCGTCACGCTGGTGGCCCGTCACCACAACAAGATCCTTGATACCGCCGTCAAGCATCGCCCGCGCCGCCCGTCGTACCAACGGCTCACCGTCAATTTCGATAACAAGCTTGTTGATCTCGCCCATCCGCCGCGACGACCCGGCCGCCAGCAGAACCCCTCCAATGGTGATGTTGCTTGGTCGGCGGCGTTCAACCATCTTGCGCGGCAACGGGCGTGACGCAATTTCCATCAGCAGCCCGCCAATGGCCATGTCGGCAATCTCGTCATCATCGATCTCGATGCCGGCAAGAACCAGCTGCAACACCCAGTCGAACCCGTTAAGCCGCGGCGAGCGGGCGCAGCCCGGCATGCCAATCACCGGCACCTCGTCGAGCCTTGCCATCATCAGAAGATTCCCCGGGTCGGCAGGAAGGCCGAGCCTCGCAACCTGACCGCCGGCAGCCTCGACAGCCATCGGGACCACATCACGCCGGTCACAGATAGCAGACGCCCCGCAAATCAGAATGGCCTCGGCACCATTTCGGCGGGACCCGTCAATGGCGGCGGCAAGACTGGCCATGTCATGCGCGACGATACGGCTGTCTACAAGCGCGCAGCCAAGCTGGTCGAGACGTTGCTTCGTTACCTTTTCGGTCGCCGTCAGAAGCGCTGGCTTCATCCCTTCGACGCGCGTCTGGATCAACGCGAATGGCCTCGCGCTGAGCGGATGGAAATCGAAGACAGGCATGCCGCCAGCCGCGGTGATGGCCGCCTCGACTGTGGCTTCAGGCAGGCTGTAGGGGATAATTTTCAGCGTGGCGATCATGTCGCCATCTTCAAGCAACTGATTGTGCTGGACACAGGCCAGCGTGATACCCTCGTCAATCCTGTTGAGATGTTTCAAACGCTGCCTGTCAAATCTGACAAGCCCCCGCCCGGCAGCATAGATGTTGACGCGGCCGGTCGCGGCAGATGACATCCGCAGGCCAGCCGGCACCAGAGCTGCTGCCAGCCTGTCGGCGGCGCGATCCTCGTCAAGGTCGTCAGGCTCGAGTGTGGCAACGGTGATTGCCTCGATCCCGGCCGCAACCAACCGCGCGATATCAGCGGCGGCAAGGTGGGTTCCCTTGCGGATCCGGCCGTCCGGCAGATACACCGCATGCGCCAGGATAGCGCCCTCACTCTCATCCGGTGCGACCGGTCCAAACTTCATGCCACAGCGTCCCGACGTTCAACAGCGATCATCTGGGCGAGGATCGAGACCGCGATCTCAGCCGGCGTTCTGGCACCGATATCCAGCCCCACCGGCCCGTGGAGTCGCGCCAGATCACTGTCGGAAAACCCGGCCTCGCGCAGCCTGTCGCAACGCGCCGCATGCGTACGTCGTGACCCGAGGCAGCCGATGTAGAAAGCCTTGCTTGCCAGCGCCGCCAGCAACCCCGGATCGTCGATTTTCGGATCATGTGTCAGCGTCACAATGGCGGTGCGTTCATCAGGCGGCAGTTCTGCCAGCGCCTCGTCAGGCCAGGCTGTCAGGCGTTTCAGGCCCGGGAACCTGCCTTCCGTGTTGAACACGGCGCGCGGGTCGATCACCACAACATCATAGCCTGCCTGCCGCGCCATCGGCGCCAGAAACTGCGTGATATGAACCCCGCCAATGACAAAAAGCCGCCGTGGCGGCACATGCCGGAACGTGAAGACCGTTTCATCCCCGGACAGTTCCGACGCTGTTCCGCCGTCACCGTAACTGGCGCCCATCTGTGCGCCCATCTGTGCGCCCATCATCGCGCCGGTCTTTGCATCGAGGGTCACCGCGCCAGCCTGCCGCGCCGCCATGGCATCCGCCAGCACCGTGAGATCACCCGCCGACAGACCACCTGCCGCCACCGGCGTGACAAGCACCGCGATCCGCCCGCCGCAGGACAGCCCCACTTCCCAGGCGGCGGCATCGGCGACACCGAAATCAAGCCTCTGACCAGTGCCGGCAGCAAGCGAGTCCATCGCGGCATCAATCACCGCGCCTTCAACGCAACCGCCGGAGACAGAGCCCTCCACCGTCATGTCATCGCGCACCACCATCACACTGCCGACCGGGCGTGGCGATGAGCCCCAGGTCTGGATGACGAAGGCAAGCGCCACGCCGTGACCCGCCACAATCCAACAGTTCGCCGTCTGGATCAGGCCTGCATTGGTCAGTGTTTCGGTAGTCATGCCCGTGGCTTCGCTTACAGTCATCCCTGCTCCCTCATGCCTCGGCCTGCACCGCGCGCAGCCGGTCACGCCAACCGTCAAGATCGCGATGAAGCCAACTCGCCAGCAAATCAGTCCCGAGAACACCGGCAAGATCATCCATCGACGACAGCGAATGGATCGGCACAAACGCGTCGACATGCGGCAGTATCTGCTGAATTCCGGCACTTCGCGGCTCGAAACCGTCAAAGCGCAGCAACGGGTTCAGCCAGATCAGCCGCGCGCAGGATTTGTGAAGGCGTTCAATCTCAAAGGCAAGATTGCTGTCGCTGTCACGGTCCAGCCCGTCAGTGATCAGCAGCACAAGGGCACCCTGGCCAAGTACGCGGCGCGACCAGTCGCGGTTGAAGGTGGCAATGGCGCTGGAAATCCGTGTCCCGCCCGACCAGTCATCGACAAGAGACGAGACATTCCGCAGCGCGGCGTCCGGATCGCGGCCGCGCATCTGGCGGGAAATGTTGGTCAGACGGGTGCCAAACAGAAAGCTGTGGACGATGCCACGTCGCCGGGTCAACGCATGGGTGAATCGAAGC
Organism: uncultured Alphaproteobacteria bacterium; assembly: GCA_913031555.1. Lineage (GTDB taxonomy): Bacteria > Pseudomonadota > Alphaproteobacteria > Puniceispirillales > Puniceispirillaceae > UBA8309. The sequence continues at coordinate 6,597 of CAJWDO010000022.1, forward strand.
AGCATCCGTGAATACCGCTCCATCGACCCGGAAATGTCACAGATCACGACAAGAGGGCGCGGGCGGGGGCGCGGCGTCTCGTGAATGGGCAGTGCAAGCCCGCCATTTCGCGTCATCCGGCGCAGTGTCTGGCGGAAAGACAGGCGGCCCCTGTTGGCATGCGGATGAAACCGGCGCGAGGGACGTTGCGGCAGCGGCAGCCGCATGGCGTCGATGGCGCGTTCGGCCTCGGCAATCTCGGCCGCCGACATCTGCTGAAAATCCATGCCGCGAAAATGCTCGTCCACCGAGGATGTCATCGACATGTCGATCTCGACCCGCTCGGATTCCTCGATATCGGTTGCCGGTGGTGGTTCCGCGCGCAGCGCCTCATCGACGCGGCGCGCCGTCGGCGGTGTCTCCTCAGGCTCGCCGTCGCGGGCCAGCGTCGGCAGCAGCAGGTCGCGCATCTTTTCCATCAACCGTGGATTGCGCCAGAAGATATGAAAGGCCTGATCAAACAGCAACCTGTCCTCAGGGCGTTTTACAAGACAGCTTGCCAGCGCGTGATAGAATTCGGCGCGATTGCCAAGATCAATCTCGCGACTGACCTCGACGCAGTCCAGAACCGCTGCCGGCCCGACATTCATACCGGCGCGGCGCAGCGTCCGCACAAAATGGGTGATGTTCTCGGCAAGCTTCATGCCGCGCCATGTCCCGCGGCGCGGCTGCGGCGGCGGAAAGTCTATGACAGTTGCCTGCGGCGGCGTCATCCGGCTCGGTATCCCGACATTTCGGCCTGCACTTCGGTCAGGATACGCGCCGCCTCGGTCCCGGTAATCCGCCCAATGTCATCCTGATATTTCAATAACACGCCCATCGTCGAATCGGCCCTGGCCGGGTCAATGGCGACACAGTCCAGTTCGACAAGCGCCTGCGCCCAGTCGATCGTCTCGGCAACCCCGGGCGCCTTGAACAGGTTTGCATCGCGAAGCTTGTGAACAAACCGTACCACCTGCTCGCTGAGCGCAGCGGGGGCCTCGGGCGCTCGGCGTTGCAGGATCGCAAGCTCATCCTCAACCGAGGGATAATCGACCCAGTGGTAGAAACACCGGCGTTTCAGCGCGTCGTGGATTTCGCGCGTCCGGTTCGAGGTGATGATGACGATTGGCGGCGTGGCCGCCTGAATTGTGCCGAATTCCGGGATCGTCACCTGCCAGTCCGACAGGATTTCCAGCAGATAGGCCTCGAAGGCTTCATCGGCACGGTCAAGCTCGTCGATCAACAGGACCGGCGCGCCGGCCTCATCGGCGCGAAGCGCCTCGAGAAGCGGGCGTTCGATCAGATTCTCCGCCGTGAAGAGGTCGGTACTCGACAGCTGGCCCTGACCGGCGCTCTGGATCTCCATCATCTGGCGAGCATAGTTCCACTCATAGGCAGCGGCGGCGATATCAAGCCCCTCATAGCATTGCAGACGAATCAGGTTCCGGCCGAGAAGCGTCGCCAACGTCTTTGCCACCTCTGTCTTGCCAACGCCCGCCTCGCCCTCGAGGAAAAGCGGCCGCTGCCGGCGAAGCGCAAGGAACAGGCTCACCGCGAGCCCTTCGGACAGGATATAATCCTGCGCCGCCATCTCCTCGGTCAGTGAGGCCACTGTATCTGGAACCATAAGGCCCTCCCTTGCGCCAGCGTTCATTTTCCAGGTGCGCGGTGCCGGTTTGTAAGCGGTGAGGCACCATCAACAACACCACACTACACCCGCTTCACGCGACGGGGCGAGACGATTTGCCACCACCACTACACGGAATTGTGCACACAAAACAGTTTACACGATGTTTGCAAGAATGGACGATATTCAAGAGCGCGCTTGCAAAACTGAAAAGACAGCAAAGAACGCGCTGTGAAATGAGGAGGAATGAAATGACAACCGTGAGCTTCAGCTTGAACGGGAAGCAGGTCAGCGCAGACGTGCCTGACAATACGCTTCTCGTCAATTTCATCAGGGAAACGATGAGCATGACGGGGACGCATGTCGGCTGCGATACCAGCCAGTGCGGTGCCTGTGTGGTTCATGTGGAGTGCGAATCCGTAAAATCCTGCACCATGCTGGCCGCCGCCGCCGAAGGGACGAGCGTCACCACGATTGAGGGAATCGCCCATGATGACGGGCTGCATCCGATGCAGCAGGCCTTTCATGAAAATCACGGATTGCAGTGTGGTTTCTGCACCCCGGGGATGGTCATGGCCGCCATTGAACTCGTCAAGGAAAACCCGGATCCGAGCGAGACCGAAATTCGCGAAGGACTCGAGGGTAACATTTGCCGCTGCACCGGGTACCACAATATCGTGAAATCCGTTCAGGCCGGCGCCAGAATGATGGGAGAATAAGACATGCCAGAAGGAAGCACCAAGGACGGTATCGGCGCATCGTTGCGCCGCAAGGAAGACAAGCGGTTCCTGACCGGGTCCGGCCGTTACACGGATGACATCACCCGTCCGGGCCAACTCCATGTACATTTTGTCCGCTCGGTCCACGCGCATGCAAACATCAAGGCCATCCGCACCGATGCCGCCGAAGCGGCCGAAGGTGTGGTTGCCATCTATACTGGCGAGCATGTCGCCGCTGATGGTATTGGCGGCCCGATCTGTGGCTGGGTTGTGACAAACCGTGACGGCTCACCAACCAACGAGCCACCACATCCGATCCTGGCGAACGGCACAGTGCGCTATGTCGGCGACCATGTCGTGGCGGTGATTGCCGAGACACTCGAGCAGGCGATGAACGCCGCCGAGCTGGTCGAGATTGATTATGAGGTGCTGGCACCCGTGGTCGATCTGGCGAATGCCGCGTCCGGCGCGCAGCTTCACGAGAATGTGCCGAACAACATGTATTTCGACTTCGAACTTGGTGATGAGGCGGCGGCAACGGCGGCGCTTGATTCAGCGGCAACCGTCGTCGAGCTGGAAGTGCGCAACAACCGGCTGATCCCGAATGCCATGGAACCACGGGCGGCGCTGGCGGAATATGATCATATCGACGATGCCTACACGCTGTTCACGACCTCACAGAACCCGCACCTGACGCGGCTTGTGATCGGGGCTTTCATGCTCAACATCCCGGAGTCGAAACTCCGCGTCGTTGCGCCTGATGTCGGCGGCGGTTTCGGATCGAAGATCTATGTCTATCCCGAGGAAGCTGTCTGTACCTGGGCCAGCAAAAAGTTGCGGCGCCCGATCAGATGGACGGCCGACCGCAGCGAGTCATTCCTCGCCGACGCGCATGGCCGCGACCATATCAACAAGATCCGGATGGGACTCGACAAGGATAATCGGATCACCGGTCTGCGGGTCGACACGCTTGCCAACCTTGGCGCATATCTTGGCGCGTTCTCAGTGGTTACGCCGACAATTCTTCACGCACCGCTGCTGTCCGGCTGCTACAAGATCCCTGCCATTTACACCAATGTAAAAGGCATGGCGACGACGACAGCCCGCGTCGATGCCTATCGCGGCGCGGGACGTCCCGAGGCAACCTATCTTCTGGAACGGGTGATGGACACAGCGGCGCGTCAGGTCGGCATGGACCCGGCCGAATTCCGGCGGATGAACTTCATCCCGAAGGACGCCTTCCCGTACCAGACGCCGGTGGCGCTGCAATATGACATCGGCGATTATGAGCCACCGCTGGACAAGGCGATGGAGATGATCGACTACAAGGGCTTCGAGGCCCGCCGTGCCGAGGCCGCCGGGCGCGGTAAATATCGCGGCATCGGCCTGTCTAGCTATATCGAGGCCTGCGGCATCGCACCGTCGGCTGTTGCCGGGGCGCTTGGCGCACGGGTCGGGCTGTATGAATCGGCGACGGTCCGGGTCGACCCGACCGGCACGGTCAATGTGTTCACCGGCGCGCACAGCCATGGCCAGGGCCATGACACCACCTTTGCGCAGATTGTCGCCGACAAGCTTGGCATCGGTGTTGGCAGTGTCGAGATCATCCATGGCGATTCAGACCGGATACCGTTCGGCATGGGCACCTACGGCTCGCGCTCGCTTGCCGTTGGCGGCGCGGCCATCGTCAAGGCTGTCGACAAGATAGTCGACAAGGCGAAGATCATCGCCGCGCATCTGATGGAGGCCGCCGATGCCGATGTGGTGTTCGCCGATGGCAAGTTCACCGTCGCCGGCACCGACAACGAGAAGGGGTTTGGCGAGATCGCGCTGGCGGCCTATGTGCCGCACAATTATCCGCATGACCGGCTGGAGCCGGGACTTGAGGAGACAGCGTTCTATGACCCGCTGAACTTCACCTATCCATCGGGAACGCATATCGCCGAGGTCGAAATCGACCCGTCGACAGGCGTTGTCGATCTTGTTGACTGGGCCTGTTGTGATGATTTCGGCAATCTGATCAATCCGATGATCGTCGAGGGTCAGGTTCATGGCGGCATCGCCCAGGGGGTTGGCCAGGCGCTTCTGGAAAACGCCCATTATGACGAGACCGGCCAGCTGATCACGGCGTCCTACATGGATTACTGCATGCCGCGCGCCGATGATCTGCCGAACTTCAAGGTCGATTACACGGTAACCGCCTGTACGCATAATGACCTTGGGGTCAAGGGATGCGGCGAGGCCGGGGCCATCGCCTCACCACCGGCGCTGATCAACGCCGTGATCGACGCGCTGGCGCCACTTGGCGTCACCGACATGTCAATGCCGGCATCACCCGAAAAGGTCTGGCGCGCGATCCAAAGCGCACAGGCCGAAGCGGCAGAATAAGGAGGACTATCATGCATCACACAACTTATGTGAAAGCCACCGGCGTCGATGACGCCACCACAAAAATGGCTGATGGTGTTCAGCTTCTTGCCGGCGGCATGACGCTGATCCCGACGATGAAGCAGCGGCTTGCCAGCCCCGAAATGTTGGTTGACCTTGCCGGTTGCGGACTTTCCGGGATCGAGGACAAGGGCGATTCGGTGCGGATCGGCGCGATGACACGGCATGCCGATGTGGCAAGGTCCGATCTTGTACGGAGTACCGTTCCGGCGCTGGCGGCGCTTGCCGGCGGCATCGGTGATCGCCAGGTCCGCAATTGCGGCACCATCGGCGGGTCGGTGGCCAACAACGACCCGTCAGCCTGCTATCCGGCGGCGGTGCTTGGCCTTGGCGGCACCGTTCACACCAGCAAGCGCGATATCGCGGCCGATGATTTCTTCACCGGCATGTTCGAGACGGCGCTTGACGAGGACGAGATGATCACCGCGGTCAGCTTTCCAAAAACCGGCAAGGCTGCCTATGTGAAATTCCCCAACCCGGCGTCACGCTACGCCATGGTCGGGGTGTTCGTCGCCAGCACTGGGGCAGGAACACGCGTCGCCGTGACCGGCGCCGGCGGTGACGGTGTCTTTCGTCATGGCGAGATGGAGTCCGCGCTCGATGCGAGCTTCGGCGCCGCAAGCGAGCATCATTGGAGCATCGGCGATGGTAATATTAGGCTACACGAACGTCTCTCTGTCTGTGCGTATGTCCTATGTTGCACCTTCCACCCCCGCCCGTGTTCTGACGCGAATATGACCATGCACATGTGCGGTGCTTGTGGTCATGTAGCGTGCTGATGCAGCGACAAGCGGCCCATTTTGACTTCACCAGCGCACTCGCAGGTACCAAATTGACCTTAGGGAACGTCTTGCTGTCTGTGGTTGCACTGTAGCTTGCATTTTCGTTGCTTCTGTTGTGCATTTTCATTTTGTTAAAATAGGTACATCGCCATATATGGGCACGTTGTAGCTAGATGGAGGCGGAATGAAGGAAAACGGGCAACGCCAATGGAACCAGCAGCATCAGCTTGCCCTAGGGACCACTCTGTTCGTTGTATGTAGCCCAGGTCGCGTGTTTGTATGTCGGTGGGTGTCGCATGTCGGTGCGCACGGGGGTGGTATATCCGGGGTGCAGGTATGCGGCTTATAGGTGACATATGATATAAAAGATTGTTATTGCACTCCGTTTTATAGCTAAACAAGCAGGAAAAACACCACTCTGCCCAATTTTGAAGCACTTGGTATCGGGCCACATGCTGGTCAGGCGCACTACAACCTCCGTCCTGTGCTGGCAATGGCAACCGATGTGTGTGATTACATGTGCGTTTACAGAAGTATTA
>CAJWDO010000023.1 GCA_913031555.1 uncultured Alphaproteobacteria bacterium
GGAGAAGAGGAGGTAGGTCACCGCGAGGTGCGGGTGTGCGCCCATGCCCAATTTCGATTCCGATCGAACGCGAGCCGACACGCACAGGTCGTTGATGCTCTGGAAACATTCGCTCTGGAGTTCCCGAATATTTGTCAATTCTCCTTCAAAGGTAGTAAAAAATGTGACCAGGGACCGGACGTGGGCGACTTGGCGCTTGAGCCGCAGCACCTGGAGCGCATCATCATCGTTGGTGCGGGCATAGCAGGGCTTGCCGCTGCCGATGGCGCGGTATTCCTGTGCGGGCGATATGAAGGCGTTGACCAACGGGTCATCGACGCGGCCGGGATGCTGGAGGTCAGCATCGGTGATTTCATCCTCTCGGGAGGCGAGGTCGCGGCGCTGACAGTGATGGATTCGGTGGTAAGGCTGTTGCCCGGTGTGATCGGCAAGGAGGCAAGCCACCGCGAAGAAAGTTTCGAGACCGGACTGCTGGAGCCGTCGCTCTACACGCATCCGCGAAACTGGAACGGAATTGAGGCGCCGGAAATTCTGGCGTCGGGCCACCATGGCAGGATCGCCGACTGGCGAGCCATGGAGGCAAGGCGGGAGACGCAGGAGCGCCGCCCGGATTTATGGGAACGGTACCTGCAGGCGCAGGCACGAGAAAACGAAGCGAAGGAATAGGGCGATGAATATCGTTGACCGTATTGGCAAGAAGCAGATGGAAAAGGTGCTGGCACAGCGCACTATCCCCGAATTCGGCGCCGGCGACACAGTTCGTGTCGAGGTGAAGGTCGTCGAGGGTTCGCGTGAACGTGTCCAGGCATTTGAAGGCGTTTGCATCGCCCGCAAGAATGACGGTGTGAATTCATCTTTCACCGTACGCAAACTGTCTTACGGCGAGGGAGTCGAGCGCGTCTTTCCGCTTTATGGACCGCAGGTGGCCGGCGTGACTGTTGTCCGCCGTGGCCGTGTTCGCCGTGCGAAACTGTATTATCTTCGTGGCCGGACCGGTAAGGCCGCCCGTATCGCTGAGAAAACAACAACCCGCGAGGCGTCCTCCTCCTGACGGTGAAGTCCGGCCAGGAAGGCGACCTTGCCGGCAGCCCTATGGAGGAACACATGTCGGCGCCAAAGACCCTGTTTGACAAAATCTGGGATGCCCATGTGGTGCATCGCCAGGAAGACGGCACCTGTCTGATTTATATCGACCGGCACCTTGTTCATGAGGTGACCAGCCCGCAGGCCTTTGAAGGCCTTCGCAATTCCGGTCGCAAGGTCCGGGCACCGAATCGTACACTTGCCGTGGCCGACCACAATGTGCCGACGACCGACCGTTCGGTCGGAATCGAGGATGAGGAATCCCGCATCCAGGTCGAGGCGCTTGAGACCAACGCCGCCGAATTCGGCGTTCCCTATTTTGCGATGAATGATATCAGGCAGGGCATTGTCCATGTCATCGGCCCGGAACAGGGTTTCACCCAACCCGGCATGACCATTGTCTGCGGTGATTCGCACACCGCGACGCATGGTGCTTTCGGTGCGCTGGCCTTCGGGATCGGCACTTCGGAGGTCGAACATGTGCTGGCCACACAGACGCTGATCCAGAAGCCGGCAAAGAACATGCGGATCACCGTCGATGGTGATCTGGCGCCCGGCGTCACCGCGAAGGATATCATTCTGGCAATCATCGGCAAGATTGGTACTGCTGGTGGCACCGGCCATGTCATTGAATTCGCCGGGTCTGCCATTCGCGATCTGTCGATGGAAGGTCGCATGACGGTCTGTAACATGGCCATTGAGGGCGGCGCCCGCGCCGGCATGATCGCGCCTGATGAAAAGACTTTCGCCTATATTGCCGACAAGCCGATGGCACCGAAGGGCGAAATGTTTGAGAAGGCGGTCGCCTATTGGCGCTCGTTGCCGTCCGATGAAGGCGCAAGCTATGACACCGAGGTGGTTTTGCCCGCTGCGGAGATTGCGCCAACCGTGACATGGGGCACCTCGCCCGAGGATGCGCTTCCAATCACCGGTGCGGTGCCGGACCCGAACAGGGAAAAGGACGAGGTCAAGCGGGCAAAGCTGCAGCGCTCAATCGACTATATGGGTCTTGCGCCGGGCCAGAAGCTGACAGATGTGAAGATCGATACAGTATTCATCGGATCCTGCACGAACAGCCGGATCGAGGATCTTCGTGCCGCCGCCACGGTGGCGTCGGGCCGCCAGGTTGCCAACGGAATCCGGGCGATGGTTGTTCCCGGATCGGGTCTTATCAAGGAGCAGGCCGAGGCCGAGGGACTCGATGAGGTCTTCACCGCGGCAGGTTTCGAATGGCGTGAGCCGGGATGTTCGATGTGCCTTGCGATGAATGCCGACAAATTGTCCGAGGGCGAGCGGTGCGCCTCGACCTCGAACCGCAATTTTGAGGGTCGCCAGGGGCGCGGGGGACGCACCCATCTGGTCAGCCCGGAAATGGCAACGGCCGCCGCCATCACCGGATATCTGACCGATATCAGGGACATGCAGGGCTAGACCGGGGAGACGACAGATGCAGAAATTTGACAGGCTGACGGGTACTGCCGCACCGCTGAATATCCTGAATGTCGACACCGACATGATCATTCCCAAGCAGTTCCTGAAGACGATCAAGCGGTCTGGCCTCGGAGCCAATCTGTTTGACGAGATGCGGTTCACCAAAGGGGGCGACGAAATTCCCGATTTCGTGCTGAACCGGGAACCGTATCGCGACTCGCAGATTATTGTCGCCGGTGACAATTTCGGGTGTGGGTCGAGCCGCGAGCACGCCCCCTGGGCGCTTCTGGATTACGGCATCCGCTGTGTGATCTCGACCAGCTTTGCCGACATTTTCTATAATAACTGCTTCAAGAACGGCATCCTGCCGATCATCGTGTCGGCGGATGAACGCGACGCGCTGATGGCCGATGCTCAGGATACCGAAAATCCGGAATTGTCGGTTGATCTTGTGGATCAGAAGATCCGGCGTCCGAACGGGGTCGAGATTGACTTTGAGATCGATCCGTTCCGCAGGAAATGTCTTCTGGAAGGTCTCGATGATATCGGACTGACCATGGAAAAAGGCACCTCGATCGACAGTTTCGAGGCGGCCCGCGCCGACGACAAGCCCTGGCTCTAGACGCCGGGCGCGCAACAATAATATCAGGGCAAGGATGGGCGAAATGGCGTCGAACCGAAAGATCATGGTGTTGCCGGGCGATGGCATCGGCACCGAAATCATGCAGGCCAACATGCGGATCATCGATTGGCTGGCAAAGCACAAATCGATCAGCTTCGACATGCAGGAAGGGCTTGTTGGCGGTGCTGCCTATGACGCGCATGGCACCCCGCTGACCGACGAGACGCTTGCCGATTCGATGGCTGCCGATGCGGTGCTGTTTGGTGCTGTTGGCGGACCGCAATATGACGATCTGGCGTTTGATCTGAAACCCGAACGCGGATTGCTGCAGCTTCGCAAGGAAATGGACCTGTTCGCCAATCTGCGGCCGGCGATTGTATTTCCGTCGCTTGTCGAGGCATCGACGCTGAAGCCGGAAGTCGTCTCAGGGCTTGATATCATGATCCTGCGCGAACTTTGTGGTGGGTCCTATTTCGCCGAGCCGCGTGGTATTGAGGATCTGCCTGACGGCACACGTCGCGGCTTTGATACCAACGCCTACACGACGCCCGAGATTGAGCGTATTGGTCGTGTCGGTATGGATTTGGCGCGCAAGCGCAATGGCAAGCTGACCTCGGCCGAAAAGGCCAATGTCATGCATTCGGGCGTGCTCTGGCGCGAGGTGATGACAGCGCTTCATGCCGCCGAGGGTGACGGCATCGAGCTTGGTCATATGTATGCCGACAACTGTGCCATGCAGCTTGTCCGCAATCCCAAGCAGTTCGACGTCATTGTCACCGACAATCTGTTTGGTGACATTCTGTCCGACTGCGCGGCGATGCTGACAGGCTCGCTCGGCATGCTGCCTTCGGCATCACTAGGCGCGCCCGACCCCGAGACCGGGCTGCCAAAGGCGATGTATGAGCCAGTGCATGGCTCGGCGCCGGATATTGCAGGACAGGGTGTCGCCAACCCGCTGGCGCAGTTCATGAGCTTTGCAATGCTGCTTCGCTACAGTTTCAATCAGAGCGACGAGGCCGATCTTCTCGAGGCGGCGGTCGACAAGGCGCTGGCCACAAGCCGTACCGGTGACATCATGACGCCTGGCTGCACCCAGACCGGTACCGACGGCATGACCGACGCGGTGATTGACGCGATGGACAGGCTGGCACGCTAGGCCTCACAAGCCCCGTCAGGGCTGAACCCGGCATCACAGCCGGGGCCATGAAGAAGAGGATAAAATGGGATATCGAGTAGCTGTTGTCGGCGCGACTGGCGCCGTTGGACGCGAAATGCTGCAGACACTTGCCGAGCGCAATTTCCCGGTCGACAGGATGTATGCGTTGGCCTCGTCACGATCGGCCGGGCGTGAGGTGTCGTTCGGCGAGGATGAGATTCTGACGGTCACCGCGCTGGACAAGTTCGATTTTGCCGAGGCCGATATCGCACTGTTCTCGGCCGGAGGTGCTACCGCCAAGGATGTGGCGCCGCGCGCCGGCGAGGCAGGTTGTCTTGTCATCGACAATTCATCGGCTTTCCGCATGGATGATGATGTGCCGCTGATCGTGCCGGAAGTGAATCCCGATGCGGTTGACGCGGCGCTGCGCCAGAATGGTGGCCGCAACATTATCGCCAACCCGAATTGTTCAACAGCCCAGCTTGTCGTTGCGCTGAAGCCGCTTCATCAGAAATTCGGTGTCAGGCGGGTCGTTGTCTCGACCTATCAGGCGGTGTCGGGCGCCGGCAAGCCGGCGATGGACGAGCTTTTCAACCAGACCCGCGGCATTTATGTGAATCAGGCGGTGCGGTCGGAGATTTTCACCAAGCAGATCGCCTTCAACGCCATTCCTCATATCGATGTTTTTCTCGATGACGGGTTTACCAAGGAAGAATGGAAGATGACCGCCGAGACGAAGAAGATTCTCGACCCGGCGATCGAGCTGGTGGCGCATTGCGTTCGAATCCCGGTCTTTATCGGACACAGCGAGGCTGTCTTTATCGAGACGGACAGGCCGATGACCGAATCGGGTGTTCGCGATCTTCTCCGTGGATCGCCGGGCATCACGGTGATCGATCACCGCGCCGATGAAGGCTATGTCACCCCGCATGAGGCGGCTGGTGAGGATGCGGTGTTCATCAGCCGGATCCGCAAGGACCCGACGGTCGAGAACGGCATGGTGTTCTGGTGCGTGTCGGACAATCTTCGTAAGGGTGCGGCCCTCAATTCTGTGCAGATCGCCGAGCTGGTTGCCGAACGGGGCCTTGCGGGTCGTTAGGGCGGGCCGCCAGCTCAGCTACATTGATATTGGTCTAGTCTGCCAGTACGGCGATGCCGGGCAGATTTTCCAGAATCGCAAGGTCGCGCGGCGAGGTGCTTGCGGCGATGATTGCCTGTGCCGTCCGGCTGGCAGTTCGGAAGGCCGGGTCGACCGCCACTCCACGCGCCAATTGGCCAGCCAGAATGGCCGTCAGAAGATCGCCGCCACCGGCCACGTTCCGGCTGTCGGGGCCGGCATCGCACCAGACGCCGCCGCCTGACCGTGTCACCAGAAGATCGCCAACGCCGTTTGCCCCGTCATCAATCCCGGTAGCGATGACGGCCTGAAGTTTTGTCGTTGTCATGAGATGCTGCGCCGCGGTTTCGGCCGAGTCCCGGTCAGAGACGACCATTCCTGCGAGAAACCCAAGTTCGAAATTGTTCGGGGTGATGATGTCGGCGCGCGGCAGCAGCGTCTCGATCATCGCCTGCGCCAGCTCTTCGGGAAGATAAAGACGTCCCCTGTCGCCAAGGACCGGGTCGAGGATGTAGCTTCCTGATCCCACGCGCTGCCAGGAATCGACAAAGTCGGCAATGGCGTCGGTCTGCCCGACCGAACCGAGGTAGCCGGAGACCACGCCCCTGATTTGCCCGATCTCGGTCATGTCGCCCAGTCCACCGAGAATATCCCCGACAATATGGTCCGGCACGGCATCACCGACGCGCCGGCCATAGCCGGGATGCGCGGCCAGCATCACCGTCGGGACGAGAAACGGGGTAAGCCCCAGCGCCGTCAATACCGGGCCGACAACATTATTGCCGACGAAGCCGACAGTGACCGAGGAGTGAATGGACAACACAGGTTTCATGGTGCGCGATTTGGCCCCGGAATTGGTCCATTAGGCAAATGAATTCTGCGGTTGTCACTGACATCGCCCGTCACTCCTGTTCCGCCTCTGGCCACGCCTTGCATGTGGATGGCATCAGCATGCGGCGTGCTTTCGCATTGACTAGTATCGGGGTGACGCCCTAAAACCCAACAAAGGTGCCAATACAAACAGGAAAATCGTGATGACGAGACAGCGTCCGTTGTCGCCGCATCTGCAGGTATATCGCCCGCAGCTGACGTCGATGATGTCAATCATCCACCGCGCCACAGGCGTCGCACTGACCACCGGTACGCTGGTTCTGGCGGCGTGGTTGGTGGCGGTGGCGATTGGTGGCGAGACATACAAAATGGTGGCCATGGCCGTGGCGCATCCTTTGGGGCAATTTGTCCTATTCGGTTATTCGGCGGCGCTGATCTATCATGCATTGAATGGTATTAGGCATCTGACCTGGGATCTGGGGTTCGGGCTGACGATTCCCGAGGTGTACCGCAGCGGGCATATCGTGCTGTTTCTGACGTTTCTGCTGACGGCATGCTTGTGGCTTGCCATTCTGGCATAGGGGGACAGGCCATGGCTGAGCATTCGGCGGGCATTGCGCATCGGCGCCGTGTCCCGGGACTGGGGCACTGGCGCTGGCAGCGTTACAGCGCCGTCATCATATTGTTGTTGATGGTCTATTTCGTGATCATGCTGGCAAGCCTCGGCACCCTTGATCATGCCGGCGCGACAGGGCTGGTCGGGCATCCGGCGAACGCGCTGGCGCTGGCTGCGCTTGTTGGCATCGGCCTTTGGCACGGTACGCTTGGGCTGCAGGTGGTGATTGAAGATTACATCAGTGCGGATGGTGGTCGCCATGCCGTGTTGATGATGGTGCGGGTTGTGATGGGGTTGATTGGCGCGGCGAGCCTGTGGGCTATCGCGCGGGTCGCTCTGTAATATGCCGGTGACATGTCGGCGCGTGAAGCGCTGGTCATGTGCGGGCAGAAAATTAATGAATGACAGAAAGGGTTGACCTTATGTCGGCTTATGAAATTACGGATCATCATTATGATGTGGTTGTTGTCGGCGCCGGTGGTGCGGGGTTGCGCGCCACGCTCGGCATGGCGGCTTCAGGGCTGAACACGGCCTGCATCACCAAGGTGTTCCCGACCCGCTCTCACACGGTTGCGGCGCAGGGCGGCATTGGCGCGGCGCTCAACAATATGGGCGAGGGCGACAACTGGCAGTACCACATGTATGACACCGTCAAGGGTTCCGATTGGCTCGGCGATCAGGACGCCATTGAATATATGTGCCGTAACGCCATCCCGTCGGTGATCGAGCTGGAAAATTACGGTGTTCCCTTCTCGCGGACCGAGGAAGGCAAGATCTATCAGCGTCCTTTTGGCGGCCATACGCTTGACTATGGCAAGTCGATGGCGCGCCGTGCCTGCGCCGCCGCCGACCGGACAGGCCATGCCATTCTGCATACGCTCTATCAGCAATGTCTGAAGCACAAGGCACATTTCCATATCGAATTCTTCGCCCTCGATCTGCTGATGAACGAGGATGGCGAATGCGCCGGCATCATCGCACTGTGCATGGAGGATGGCACGCTGCACCGGTTCTGGGGCCAGCAGACCGTCCTTGCGACGGGCGGATATGGGCGTGTCTATTTCTCCTGCACATCGGCCCATACCTGTACCGGCGATGGCAATGCGATGGCGCTGCGTGCCGGACTGCCGCTTCAGGATATGGAGTTCGTGCAGTTTCATCCAACCGGTGTCTATGGCGCCGGTGTGTTGATCACCGAGGGCGCGCGCGGCGAGGGCGGTTATCTGACAAATTCCGAGGGTGAGCGTTTCATGGAACGCTTCGCGCCGACGGCCAAGGATCTGGCAAGCCGTGATGTTGTCAGCCGGGCGATGACCATCGAAATCAATGAAGGTCGCGGTGTTGGTCCGAACAAGGACCATATCATGCTGCATCTTGAGCATATCGACGCCGACACATTGCATAAGGGGCTTCCCGGGATCACCGAAACGGCGCGCATCTTCTGCGGTGTCGATGTCACGCGTGAGCCGATCCCCGTCCTTCCGACGGTACATTATAATATGGGCGGCATCCCTACCAACTATCATGGCGAGGTTATCTCGGCGTCGGGTGGAGACGAGAACGCTGTTGTTCCCGGCCTGATGGCGATTGGCGAGGCGGCCTGCGTGTCGGTGCATGGCGCGAACCGCCTTGGCACCAATTCGCTTCTTGATATTGTCGTCTTCGGACGTGCCGCCGCGCATCGCGCTGCCGAAACCTGCACACCTGGCGGCACCGCACGTTCAGCGCCGCAGGCGGCGACCGACAAGGCACTCGAAAGATTCGACCGCATGCGTCATGCCAAGGGCAATACCGGCGCTGCCTCGATCCGTCTGGAAATGCAGCAGGTGATGCAAAAACACGCTGCCGTGTTCCGGTCTTCTGACACCCTTTCCGACGGGGTGAAGAATATGGATCAGGTGGCCGCACAGATGGGTGATATCGGGATCAAGGACCAGTCCCTGATCTGGAACACCGACCTTGTCGAGGCGATGGAGCTTGAAAATCTGATGGGCCAGGCGCTTGTCACCATCCGGTCCGCCGACCAGCGCGAGGAATCGCGCGGCGCGCACGCACATGAAGACTGGCCGGAGCGTGATGACGAGAACTGGATGAAGCACACGGTCATGTGGCTTGACGACAACAACCGGTCGCGACTCGATTATCGCAAGGTTGTGATGAACACGCTCAGCAACGATGTGGCGCCGATTCCACCGGCACCGCGCGTCTATTGATCAGGTAATTGGGCATCAGATAACAAGGCAGTTTTGGGGGCTGGCGACATCATGGCTGAATTCACCCTTCCGGCGCATTCGAAGATCACATCCGGGGATCACTATCCGGCGTCTGACGCGGCGTCCAATGTTCGTGTGTTCCAGATCTATCGCTGGTCGCCGGATGATGATGACAATCCGCGTGTCGACAGGTTCGAGGTCGATCTCGATGATTGTGGCCCGATGGTTCTTGATGCTCTGATCAAGATCAAGAGCGAGCAGGACAGCAGCCTGACTTTTCGCCGGTCCTGCCGTGAGGGGATCTGCGGGTCCTGTTCGATGAATATCGACGGTACCAACACGCTTGCCTGCCTGAAAAGCATCGAGGACGTGACGGGCGATGTGAAGATCTTCCCGCTTCCCCATATGCCGGTGGTCAAGGACCTGGTTCCCGACCTCAGCAATGCCTACCGCCAGCTGGCCTCGATCGAGCCATGGCTGAAGACTGATACCGACGCACCGGATGGCGAGGAGCGCCTGCAGTCGCCGGCCGAGCGCGAGAAGCTCGACGGGTTGTGGGAATGTGTATTGTGTTTCAGTTGTTCGACCGCCTGCCCGAGCTATTGGTGGAACAGCGATGAATATCTGGGGCCGGCGGTACTGCTACAGGCCTATCGCTGGGTTGCCGACAGCCGTGATGACCATACCGCCGAACGGCTTGACGTTCTGGATGACAGCTTTGCGCTCTATCGCTGCCACACCATCATGAACTGCGCCAAGACCTGTCCCAAGGGCCTGAACCCGGGCAAGGCCATCGCCAGTATCAAGAGCGAGATCGCCAGCCGGTGATGCCGCCTTCTGCCTGATGTCGTTGTCGGAGTGACGCATGGCTGACATCACCGCCCCCGCAACGGTAGGCGCCGCCCTCACCGCCCGCATCGAAACAGATGATCTGTCGCATGATGCCGGCCAGGTGGCTGTGGCGGCGGCGCTTGATGACCTGATCACAAGACTGGCAAATGTACCGAAGCGGCGCTGGTTCAGCGGTCTGTTGCGCCGCGCGGAACCTGTCACCGGCCTCTATATCCATGGCGGCGTCGGGCGCGGCAAAACTATGTTGATGGACATGTTCCACAAGGCACTGGCCAGCTCGAATGACGAGATCCGGCCGTTCCGCCTGCATTTTCATGATTTCATGGTGATGGCACAGGACGCCGTCCATGCCGCCCGCGAAGAGGGTGCCGATGATCCGATCGCGATGGCGGCCGACAGGCTGGCGGCGCATGGCCGGGTGATGTGTTTTGATGAAATGGAGGTGCGGGACATTGCCGATGCGATGATTCTGGCGCGGCTGTTCACGGCGCTGTTCGATCGCGGCATTACGCTGGTGGCGACCTCCAACCGGCATGCTGACGACCTCTACCAGAACGGCCTTCACCGGGACAGGTTCCTGCCCTTTATCGCGCTTTTGAAGGCGCGTTGCGAGATTCGTGAGATCGCGGCCGGTCAGGACTGGCGCGCCAGCATGCTGGCCTCGCTGCCGGCCTGGTATGTTCCCGATGACAGGCGCGCCGATCAGGCACTTGGCGACACGTTCAAGCAGCTTGCTGGCCCGGCCCCGGTTACCAGTGACATCGTCAGGGTCGCCGGCCGCGAGATCAGGTTCGACCAGGTTGCCGGTGATGTGGCGCGGGCCAGCTTTGCGGCGCTGTGCGAGACGCCGCTGGCGGCGCGTGACTATCTTGCCATCGCCGGACGTTTTGCCGGGCTGATCATTGATCATGTGCCGGCGCTGTCCGACGCGAATGAGCCGTCCGCACGACGTTTCATGTGGCTTGTCGATGCGCTCTATGACAGGCAGCGTTTTCTCATCGCCTCTGCCGCCAGCGAGATCGAGACACTGTATGACGGGCATCATTTCGCCTTCGAGTTTGACCGGACCCGGTCGCGCCTTGGGGAAATGACCCGGCGTCGGGGCGCGGCATCGGCATAATACGGGTGTGGCGTGCATGCGTCGACCTGTCGGCACGGTTCTGAGAGTGCGGCAATTCTTCTTGTTTAGGCTGGTGGATTCCGGTAAACCTCCGGCAACATTTCGCCGCACGCCCGCATGTGCCGGCGACCCGGAATTTGAAACGCTTTTCAGGAACCGCACGATATGGCTCGCAACAAAATTTCACTGGTTGGCGCTGGCAACATTGGCGGCACGCTCGCCCTTCTCGCCGGCCTGAAGCAACTTGGCGATGTCATGCTTTTCGATATCGCCGAGGGCATCCCGCAGGGCAAGGCCCTCGACATCGCGCAGGCAAGCCCGATCGAGGGGTTTGACGCTGTTCTTGGCGGGTCCAATGATTACACCGCGCTGGCTGGCAGTGATGTGGTGATTGTTACCGCCGGTGTCGCCCGCAAGCCTGGCATGAGCCGCGATGATCTGATCGGCATCAATACCAAGGTCATGCAGCAGGTTGGCGCCGGCATCCGCGACAACTGCGCGGATGCGTTCGTGATCTGCATCACCAATCCACTTGATGTGATGGTCGGGGTTCTGCAACAGGCCTCGGGTCTGCCGACAGCGCGCGTTGTCGGCATGGCCGGCGTTCTGGATTCGGCGCGTTTCCGCTATTTCCTGGCCGAGGAATTCAAGGTGTCGGTCGAGGACGTCACGGCGTTTGTTCTTGGCGGCCATGGCGATACGATGGTGCCTCTTGTCCGCTATTCGACAGTGGCCGGCATTCCTGTGCCGGACCTGATCGCCATGGGTTGGTCGACCGAGGCGAGGATTGCCGAGATCGTGCAGCGCACGCGCGATGGCGGTGCTGAAATCGTCGGCCTTCTAAAAACCGGTTCGGCTTTCTATGCGCCGGCCTCCTCTGCCATTGAAATGGCCGAGGCCTATCTTCTGGACAAGAAACGCGTGCTTCCCTGCGCTGCCTTCGTGGATGGTGCGTATGGGCTGTCCGGGCTCTATGTCGGCGTGCCGGTGGTGCTTGGTGCCGGTGGGGTCGAGCGTGTTGTCGAGATCGCGTTGAATGACGAGGAAAAGGCGATGTTCGACAATTCGGTCGCCGCGGTGCTGGCGCTCAAAGAGGTTGTCGACTCTCTGGAATAGGTTCGGTTGCGGGCACTCGTCCGCTTTGTGGGGGACTTTAGATGAACATCCATGAACATCAGGCCAAGACGTTGCTGGCTGGCTTCGGGGTCGCTGTGCCGCGTGGAAAACCGGCATTCTCGGCTGATGAGGCGGTCGCCGCCGCCACCGATATTGGTGGGTCGGTGCATGTCGTAAAGGCGCAGATTCATGCCGGTGGTCGCGGCAAGGCAGGCGGGGTTAAGGTTGTCTCGTCGGTCGATGAAGTTCGCGATATTGCCAC
>CAJWDO010000024.1 GCA_913031555.1 uncultured Alphaproteobacteria bacterium
CCAGATCAAGCGAGCTTGTCGCCACCACACAATCCAGACCACCAGCCGCCATGCGTGCCTCAACCTTGCGCCGCAATTCACGTTCCAGCGATCCGTGATGGACGGCAATCCGCAGATTGCGATCATTCAGCTGCCATAGTTGCTGGAAAATGAACTCGGCCTGCGCGCGTGTATTTACGAAGACCACGCTCATCCTTGCATCGCTAATGGCCGCATACAGTTCGGGCAGCGCGTGCCGCGCCATATGTCCCGACCATGGAATGCGATTGTCGGTTTGCAGAATATCAATCTGCGGGGGCACCGCCTGCGGTACAGTTACGATCTGCCCACCATCGCGGCACAGCCAGCTCCGCGCGGCATCCAGCTTGTCGATGGTCGCCGAGAGCCCAACGCGGACAGCTGCCGGTGCCAGCGTGGCCAGGCGCGCCAGTCCAAGGGCCAGCAGATCACCCCGCTTGTTATCGAAAAAGGCGTGCAGTTCATCAATGACAATATATCGCAGACCGGCAAAATAGGCAGATGCATCCTCGTAGGACAGCAGCAGCGCCAGCGATTCCGGCGTTGTCATCAGAAAGTCAGGCGGCTTTGTCTTCTGTCGCTGGCGGCGCGATGACGGCGTATCGCCGGTGCGTGTCTCAAATGTTACTGGTAGGTCCAGCGCCTCGATAGGTGCAGCGATATTTCGATGCACATCAACGGCCAGCGCCTTCAGCGGCGATATATAGAGCGTATGCAGTGTGCCGTCCGACCCGCGATCGGCGATATCAAGGAAGGACGGCAGAAAACCGGCCAGCGTCTTGCCGGCTCCCGTTGGTGCAAAAACGATCACATCCTGTCCGCCAAGCGCCGCATCTGCCGCTGCAACCTGATGCGCAAACCATGACCAGCCGCGGTCAGCCAGCCAGCCTGTCAGCGGATGCGATTGGAGACGCGTCCCGACGTTCCTATATTCATCATCATGAAGTGGCTGAACCATGAACTCTATATAGAGCCGATTGACACCTATATCGACCCGGTACGACCGGTGCAGCGTGCGATCATTACGCACGGGCATGCCGACCATGCGCGCGCCGGGCATGCAAAAGTGCTAGCCACACCACAAACTATAGACATCATGAAAGCGCGATATGGCGCAAGATGTGCCGGCAGCTTTCAGCCGCTGGCCTTCGGCACACCGCTGCAGATCGACAGTGTGACTGTCACCCTGTTTCCGGCCGGGCATATTCTGGGCAGCGCACAGGTGTGTCTTGATTATAACGGCCAACGCGCGGTGGTGACCGGTGATTACAAGACACATGCCGACAGCACGGCGCAGGCGTTCGAGCTGGTGCCATGCGATTTGTTCGTGACCGAGGCCACCTTCGGACTGCCTGTATTCCAGCATCCTGATCCGCACAGCGAAATGGTCCGTCTTCTGGCATCGATTGCCGCACAGCCGGATCGCTGTCATGTCATCGGGGCCTATGCGCTGGGCAAGGCGCAGCGGGTTATCAAGCTGCTGCGCGAGGCCGGCCATGATGCCCCTGTCTATCTGCACGGTGCACAAGAAAAGCTGTGTGCCTATTATCAGGCACAGGGCATTGATCTGGGAGATCTGCGCAAGGCGCTTGACCGTGACAAGGACAGCTTTCGCGGACATGTGGTCGTCGCCCCGCCATCAGCCCTGCGGGATCGCTGGTCGCGCCGCCTGCCCGATCCGGTGGTATGTCAGGCATCCGGCTGGATGACAATCAAGCAGCGTGCCAAGCAAAGCGGGGTCGAACTGCCGCTGGTGATCTCCGATCATGCCGACTGGAACGAGTTGACCGACACCATCACGGCGACCGGCGCCGACACAATCTGGGTCACCCATGGCCGCGAGGACGCCCTTGTCCATTGGTGCCGGTCACGCGGACTGAAGGCGGAGCCTCTCTATATGCAGGGGCGCGAGGAGGATGCCGGCGAATGAAACGCTTTGCCGCATTGCTGGAGACGCTGGTCCTCACCCCGTCGCGCAACGCGAAGATCCAGGCCATGGCGAGGTATTTCCAGACAACGCCGGATCCCGATCGCGGGTTTGCGCTGGCCGCCATCACGCGCGATCTGACACTTTCCAACCTCAAGGCCGGGGCGCTTCGCCAGTTGGCGATGGAGCGGGTCGATCCCGACCTGTTCCTGATGTCCTATGATTATGTTGGTGATCTTGCCGAGACGATTTCATTGATCTGGCCCCACCCGGCGGAAGGACATGGTGGTGAACATCTTCCCGGCGTCGCCGATTTCATCGCCGGTATCGAGTCGCGCCCGAAATCGGATGTCGCCGCCCATCTTGCCACCCTTCTTGACAGCGCCAGCCCGTCCGAGCGCTGGGCAATGATCAAGCTTGCAACAGGCGGGCTTCGTGTCGGCGTGTCGGCGCGGTTGGCGAAGACCGCGCTGGCGGCCTATGGCGGACAGGATCTGGCAGAGATCGAGAAAATCTGGCACGGCTTAGCCGCCCCCTATACCGGTCTGTTTGCCTGGCTCGATGGTCGCGCCGCGGCACCCCATATCCAGCCCGGGCGCATCTTCCATCCGATGATGCTGTCGAACCCAATCGACGAGTCGCGTGATTTCGACAGGCTTGTCGCCAGCGATTATCAGGCCGAATGGAAATGGGATGGCATCCGCGTACAGCTTGTATTCGATGGCGAGAGCCGGCGCATTTTCTCGCGAACCGGCGATGATATCTCCGCCGCCTTTCCGGACCTGGCCGTCGCACTTGACGGGCACGCCGTTCTCGACGGTGAATTGCTTGTCGGTCATGATTTCCGCCCGCTCGCCTTCAACAGCCTGCAACAGCGGCTGAACCGCAAGATACCGGCCAAGACGCATCTTCGCGATCTGCCGGCCTTTGTGCGTGTCTATGACATGCTGTTCGACGGGGATGAGGATCTTCGAGACCTGCCGCTGATATCACGTCGCCAGCGACTTGAGGGATGGATGCGCCGGCATGAAGGCAACAGGCTGGACCTGTCCGAAATCCTGTCCTTCGAAAACTGGACGGATCTGGCCCGTCTGCGTATTCAGGGCACCGAGATCCATGGCTATGAAGGTCTGATGATCAAGGACCGGCAAAGCCTCTATGTTGCTGGTCGGCCAAAGGGCCCGTGGTTCAAATGGAAACGCGATTCACGGATGATCGACACAATCATGATGTATGCGCAACGCGGACATGGCCGGCGAAGTTCCTTCTATTCGGATTTCACCTTTGGCATCTGGCGCGGCAACGAAATCGTGCCTGTCGGCAAGGCCTATTCCGGCTTTACCGATGATGAGCTTCGCGAACTCGACAAATGGGTTCGCAACAACACAACAAATCGGTTTGGGCCGGTGCTCGAGGTGGAAAAGCGACTGGTCGTTGAGCTTGCCTTTGACAGCGCGCATGACAGCCCACGCCACAAATCAGGCATAGCCCTGCGCTTTCCCCGGATCAGCCGAATCCGTTGGGACAAGGCGGCCGGCGAGGCCGATACCATCGAGACAGTACGCGCCCTGGTCGAGTGAACGAGCCTGAACATCAGACCATTTGATTTTCTTGACGATTTGGCAAGTCATTCCTTTATTTTCTGATCAAATTCTCATAAATTAGTTTTTAATGATTAAAACTCAGCAAAAAATTACACCTGTTTTGCCTTCAATCCGGGATCTGATGGGAAAGTTGCCAGTGAATGATCTTGATGCCAGCATCCTGGCACTTTTGAAGCGCAATGCCCGCATGTCGGTCACCCAGATGTCATACGAGCTTGGTGCGTCGCGGGTAACCATCGATGCTCATATCAAAAAAATGGAGCAGTCGGGGGTCATCACCGGCTATACGGTCACGCTCGGCGCCGAGGAGTTCCGGCATAATGTGTCGGGCTGGATCATGATCACCGTCGAGGCGAACAGGGAAGAATCAGCGATCGACATGCTGATCAACATGACCGAGATTTCGCGGCTGTTCACTACCAACGGGCGCTGGGACCTTGCCGCGGAAATCCAGACACAGACGCTGGAGACGTTCGATGCTGCCATTTCACGGCTTCGCAAAATTCCGGGCATCAAGGAAACCGATACCAGCCTGCTGCTGAGCTCGCGCCTCGGCTAGATTACTCCAAAGTCACGCAGACGTGACATTTCACCGCTACATATTTTGCATTAACGTCAAAAGATGTCTTTTTTTGGGCTTTTCCTGTTTGGATAATGGTGGTCATAATCAAACTCGTCGTCGAGGGAAATCCATGGCGACAGAGATCACGGAGGAACCCAATGAATAAACTTTTAGGTATTGGCGTAGCAGCCACCATGATGATGGCGGTGGGTGGCACAGCCAACGCATTTGAATGCAAGGTTACGGAAGCCTCGATGGACAAGCCTGGCGGCTTTCCCGAGCGGGCGCTGACAATGGTCGTGCCTTACGGCCCGGCCGGTGGTTCGGGTCAGGTTGCCGCGGCGATGGCCGAGGGTGTAACCGGCCTGACCGGCGTTGCCATCAACCGTGACCACAAGCCGGGTGGCTCGGGCACTGTCGGCATGACCGCCTACATGACCTCACCGGCGGATGGCTATAATGTCCTTGAGCATATCGACGACGCCTCGTCGGCGCATGCGCTGGACTCATCGCGTCCGAACCCGGCCGTGGATCTGATCCCGCTTGTGGTCTCGCAGGTCACCTTCTCGCAGATCTATATCCGGACCAACGAAACCCGTTATGACGACTGGAATTCATTCGTGGCATGGGTGAAGGCCCAGGGCGGCAAGGCGACAATCGCCAACGTCTCCAAGGAAGGCTCGATGGAGCGTGTCACGATGAAGTTCATCACCGACGCGACCGGCATGGAGATCCAGCAGATATCGTTCGACAAGGGTGCGCCGCGCTATGGCGCGCTTCTTGGCGGTCAGGTTGACGCGCTGTTTGAGCAGCCCGGCGATGTTCGCAAGTTTCTTGATGCCGACAACTTCAAGCCGATCCTGACGATCTTTGATGAGCGTCCGTCGGTCTTTGCCGACGTACCGACCCACCGTGAAATGGGCATGGATTTCGATCCGCTGCTTCGTTTCCGTGGCTTCTACGTTCACAAGGACGCCCCGGCTGACCGCGTCAAGTGGCTGCAGTGGGCGTTCCAGCGTGGCTATTGCCAGGACAGCTATCAGGCGTTCAACGATTCCAAGTTCATGAACGTCATCGACAGCTATCGTGACACCGCCGGTGCCCGTGAACTGATCGCGCGCTCCATCGACCAGTACCGCGACGTGTACAAGTCGATGGGCATGGATGTGAAATAGGCCTGTCTTTCCAAAATATTGTGTCCCCGGAGGCCTTTGGCGCCGGGGGCACAGCATTTCCAGTTTGAAACATTACAGTTCGAAACACTATATTGGCAGCCTGACCGGTTGGCTTTGACTGAGGGAGAGACCGTTGGGTCAGCTCGGTAAATCGCACATGATCGAGACTGTTGTCTGGTCGCTGATCGCGATTATTTTCTTCGGCTATACCTTTGAATTCAACCAGCCGATCGAAATCTATAAATTCGGCGCCACCGGCTGGCCGCGTGTCATCATTCTGCTGCTGCTGTTGGTGACGGCCGGCAATCTGTATCATCATTTCAAGTATGGCTCGGCCATTCAGAAAGGCCGCGTCGGCATAGCCGAAACGGATGAGTCACCAACCGATTACAGCAACCCTGCCACCCTCGCCAAGATCATCGCGATCCTGTTTACGCCCTTCCTGTTCGCCTATCTGTTGAAGCCGGTCGGCATGTACTCGGCCGCGCCATTCTTCATTGCCGCCGTCATCTGGCTGTTTGGTGAGCGTCGGTGGAAATGGATCATCAGCATCACAATTCTGATCTACGCCATCCTGCTTGGCCTGTTTGTCGTCACGCTCAACGCCCCGCTTCCGCAGGGCAACGTGTCTCCCTTCTATGACTTCAGCGGGTTCATCCTGAAAATGAACACCCTGCTGCAGCAGCTCTGG
The DNA here is from genome assembly GCA_913031555.1 of uncultured Alphaproteobacteria bacterium. Lineage (GTDB taxonomy): Bacteria > Pseudomonadota > Alphaproteobacteria > Puniceispirillales > Puniceispirillaceae > UBA8309. The sequence goes on from CAJWDO010000024.1 coordinate 5,978, forward strand.
TAACACCCATGGTAGAAAATTTCCTCGCTGGAACCAGCGCTCTCTTTGGCGACCCCTTTACCGTCGCGATCTTTGTTTTCGGTGTCGTCGGCGGCATGTTGTTTGGTGCCATCCCCGGGGTCAGCATGCTGACCCTCGCGGCGATCCTGCTTCCCTTTACCGCCGATCTGGAACCGGCTCAGGGGGTAATGCTGTTCGCGGTAATCTACTGTACCGGCACCTATGGCGGCGCCATTACGGCCATTCTGTTCAACATCCCCGGAGCGCCTGAAAACGCGCCAACCGCCTTTGACGGCTATCCGATGACCCGTAAAGGCCAGTCGGGAAAGGCCGTTGGCGCAGCGGTGCTGTGTTCAGCCATCGGCGGTGTCGCATCGGCGCTGGTGATGATGGCGGCCACCGAACCGCTGGCCAACTGGGCCATCCGCAATATCGGCCCACCAGAAATCTTCGCGCTTGTCTTCTTCGGGCTTGCCGTTGCCTCGTCGGTTGGCGGGCGGACCATCTGGAAAGGCTGGATGTCGGTTCTTCTTGGTCTTCTCATCGCGACCATCGGCCAGGATCCGGTTGGCGGCATCAACCGTTACAATTTCGGCTTTACCGACCTTGCCGCCGGCATTGCGTTTGTGCCCGCGATCCTGGGTTTCTTCGCGGTATCGGAAATTTTTGTTCAGGCAGAGAAGAAAGCGACAGGCCAGTTCGATGCGCCCAAGGTCGGCATGTCCTTCCCCACCGTCCTTGAATTATGGATGCATAAATTCGCCGTCCTGCGGTCGATCCTTGTCGGCTTCTTCTGCGGCATTCTCCCCGGTATCGGCGCCACGCTGGCAGCCTTCATGGGCTATGGCGAAGCCGTGCGCTGGTCAAAGAACAAGGAAGAATTCGGCAAGGGCAAGCTGGAAGGCGTTATTTCGTCGGAGACAGCCAACAACGCCGCCACCGGCGCGGCGATGATCCCGCTGCTGGCGCTTGGCCTGCCGGGCGGTGCGCTGACAGCGATGATGGTTGCCGTGTTCCAGATGCATGATCTCGAACCCGGGCCACTCGTCTTCTACAACTCACCCGATCTGATCTGGATTGTCTTTGCGGCGATGTTCTATGCGAACCTGTCGATCCTGTTCATCGGCCTGATTGAAACAAAGACCATCCTGTATCTGCTGAAGATTCCGTTCCAGTTCCTGGCGCCACTGATCCTGCTTCTTGCCACCATCGGTGCCTATATCAGCCGTGGTCTGGTGCTGGATGTGATGGTGATGTTCGGGGCCGGCATTCTGGGCTTCCTGTTGCGCCGCACAGGATATTCGATACCCGGCATTGTCCTTGGACTGATCCTTGGCAAGATCGGTGAACAGAATTTCGCCCAGGGAATGCAGATGGTACATTATGATCTTGGCACCTATTTCTCACGCCCGATCTGCTCCATCCTGATTGTTGCGGGCGCGTTAACGCTGGCCGCCGGCATCTATAGAGCGTTTTCACCAGCTTCGAATAGCGCCTGAACAGGCCCGGCCCTCGAAAGGACGTGCCGTGACAGATGACATTGCCCATATGGACGAACTCGTCGACCGGGCACGTGATGCCCAGGAAGCCTATGAAGCCATGGGTTCGCAGGCACTTTTTGATCGCGCCTGCCAGGCTGTCGCATGGTGCCTGATGGAGCCGGAGCGCAACCGCCATCTTGCCGAATTTGCCGTCGCCGAAACCGGTCTTGGCAAGGCCGATGACAAGGTGCGCAAGAACCATAACAAGACCCTCGGGCTTATGCGTGACCTCAAGGGCGTGACCGCCTTTGGCCATATCGAGGATGATGCCGGGCTTGGCCTGTCGACCTTTCTGCGGCCAAAGGGCGTTGTTGCCGCCATCATACCTTCGACAAACCCGCTGGCGACCCCGGTCAACAACATGATCAACGCGCTGAAGACAGGCAACGCGATCATCCTTGCGCCGTCGCCAAAGGGCGTGAAGCCACTGCTGGCCCTGCTTGAGCATATACATCCGGCGCTTTCCGCGCTTGGATTGCCGGACGGACTTGTCCAGATGGTGCCGGTGCCGCCGTCAAAACCGAAGACCGAACGCCTGATGCAGCTTGCCGACATGGTGCTTGTCACCGGATCACAGGCCAATGTGCGGGCCGGCTATTCATCCGGAACGCCGGCCATCGGTGTCGGCGCCGGCAATGTCGTGACCATCGTTGATGAAACCGCCGATATCGCCGCGGCGGCGGCGAAAATCGCCGCGTCAAAGACGTTTGACAACGCCACCTCCTGCTCGTCCGAGAATGCTGTGATTGCCGTTGATGCGGTTTATGACGAGCTTGTCGCGGCACTTGCCGTCGAGGGGGGATATCTCCTTGATGAGGCGCAGTCGGCCAGCCTTGAATCCATTCACTGGCATGATGGCAAGCTGGCACCGCGCCTGCTGGCCAAGGATATCGACATCGTGCTGACCGAAACCGGCCTAGCGGGCAGCGCGCCCGAAGCCACGAGGTTCCTTGTCGCGCCGCAGCAGGACATTGGCGCGGATTATCCGATGACGGGTGAGAAGATGGCGCTGTTCCTTGCACTTCACCGGGCAAGTGATTTTGACGAGGCGATGAACAAGGCCATCACTATCCAGAATGTAATGGGGGCCGGCCACTCGCTTGGCCTGCATTCCGGCATTGATGAGCGGGCCCACCGGCTGGCCATGGAGGCACGCACCTGCCGGGTGATCGTCAACCAGGCGCATTGTTTCGCCAATGGCGGTTTTTTCAACAATGGCCTGCCCTTTTCGCTGTCGATGGGATGCGGCAGCTGGGGCGGCAACTCCATCGACGAGAATCTGAACTGGCGTCATTTCGTCAATCAGGTCCGCATCGTGCGCACGATCGCCGAGCGCAAGCCGTCACTTGACGAGATTTTTGGCGATTACTGGGAAGACCACGGCAAATGACACAGAGTATCGCGGCGCGGCTTGACGCCAACGCGGCAGCCGCTGGCGATGCGGTATGGCTGACCTCACCTGACACTGGCGATACCGTCAGCTGGGCCGAGGCGGCGGCGCGGTCGCGCGAGATCGCCTGCCAGATTGATACGCTGGGGCTTGCCGATGGCGCACCTGTCGCCGTCGCCGCGCAGAATTCCCTCTGGTCGACGCTGTGTTTCACCGGCATCACCGCCGGCGGCTATCTTGCCACGCCGTTGAACCTTGTCGCCGGCGCCCGTGTGATGTCCTATGTCATCGAACATTCAGGGGCACGGGTGATCCTGTGCACCGATGACCAGCGGCAGCTGATTGACGAGGCGCTGGCCAGCGTTGACCGCGACGTGGCAATCATCAGGCTGGACCCCGATCACGGACCGGAATGGCCGGACGGACCAGCGCCGGCAACAACGCCGCGCGCCACGCCAGACGCCGACAGTGCCGGCCTCTTGATGTACACATCGGGGACGACCGGCAATCCGAAAGGTGTTGTGCTCAGCCACGCCAATCTGATGGCCGCCGGCATGAATATCGTTGATGGCCATGGCATCGGCCGCGATGATACAGGCATGTGCGTGCTGCCGATCTATCATATCAACGGGCTGTGCGTGACGGTCATGGGCACATTGATGTCGGGCGGCGGGCTTGTCATGCCATACCGCTTTTCCGTACGCGCCTTTTGGCAACAGGTTCGCGAAAGCCATGTCAGCTGGTTCAGCGCCGTCCCGACTTTGTTTGCCTATCTTCTGAATGACGACACACCACCGCAGATCGACCGCAGCAGGCTGCGCTTCTCACGCTCGGCCTCGGCGCCGTTGTCACCAGAAATCCACCGGCGGTTCGAGGACCGTTTCGGCATTCCGATCATCGAAACCATGGGGTTGACCGAAACCGGCGCGCAGATCCTGTCAAACCCGATGCCACCCGGCACGCGCAAGATCGGGTCTCCCGGCGTCGCTGTCGGCAACGAAATCATCATCGGCGATGAGGCCCAACGGCAAGTGGCGCGCGGTGTCACCGGCGAGATACTGGTGCGCGGCGCCAATGTGATGCAGGGCTATCTGAGCCAGCCGGAGGAAACAGCCAGCACAATCACCGCCGACGGATGGCTTCGGACCGGTGATCTTGGTCACATGGATGAGGACGGGTTTGTCTTTGTGACCGGGCGGATCAAGGAGTTGATCATCAAGGGTGGCGAGAACATCGCCCCGCGCGAGGTTGATGAGGTGCTTCTCGAGCATGACACCATCCTCGAGGCGGCGGCCTTTGCCGTACCTTGCGAGCAATATGGCCAGCGTGTCGAGGCCTGCATCCGCTTCAAGCCGGACCGGGCGGCCGATGAGGCGACATTGCTGGCGCATTGTGTGGCGCGGCTTGGTAAATTCAAGGCACCGGAGCGGATTCACACCCTCGACGACCTTCCGAAAGGCCCATCCGGCAAGGTCCAACGCCTCAAGCTTTTTGGTCTGATCTATGATGAAAGTTAATTCAGGGGTGGCGGTGTGAATTCAACATCCCTGCAGGCCCTTTTGCCGAGCCTTGACCCGCTGTTTATTGCCAGTATCTGCGGCATTTTCGTGTTTGCCGGAATTGTAAAGGGGTTCCTCGGGATCGGGCTTCCCGCCGCGGCAATGGGCCTGCTGACGCTGATCATCTCACCGACCGAAGCCATCTCACTGTTGTGGCTTCCGATCCTGTTCACCAACCTCTTCCAGTTCGGCCGCACACGCAACAAGCGCGAGATCATGGTCACCTATAAATGGTTTGCCGTCGCGCTGTTCTTCAGCATCTTCCTGACCTCGCTGTTCATCAATGACTACCCGACCGCCCTGCTGACGGTCGCCATCGGTGTGGCGATGGTGATCTTTTCACTCAACCTGTTGTTCGGTCTGTCGCTGCCGGTGGGGCCGGGGCGCGGCTGGCAGCTTGGTGTCGGCCTCGTGTCGGGCGTGCTAGGCGGGTTGTCTTCAATCTGGTCGCCACCTGTAGCGATGTATCTGATGGCGCGGAACACACCAAAGGACATGTTCATTGGCACCACCGGATTCCTGTTTCTTGCCGGCTGCCTGCCGCTTGGCGCCGGTCTGGTCATCTCCGGGCTGATCACCGGGCCGGTGATCGTGAAGTCGCTGCTTGGCCTTATGATGACGCTGACAGGATTCCGGATTGGCGAGATCATGCGCGAACGCGTCTCGCAGGACAGGTTCCGTCAGATCGTGCTGATCGCCTTTCTGATCATGGGCGGGCGGTTGATCGCCATCGGCCTTCTGTAGCCGCGCCCGGCACGGTTTGCGCCTAGCCTCTGCCGCGCCATGGAATCAGCCGCGAGATCACCCAGCGCATCGCAAGATCGAACAACAGCCCCAGCAACCCCATGATCAGGATCGTCACCCAGATCAACTCATAGTCCGAAACCGTTCGCGCGACATTCTCGATAAAGCCGATACCCGTCGTGCCGGCCAGCATTTCGGCCGCGACAAGCGTTCCCCAGCAGACCCCGATGGCAATCCGCACCCCGGTCAGAATTTCCGGCAACGCGTTGGGCAGGATGACGTGGCGCAGGATCTGGCCGTTCGTCGCGCCAAGCGAGTGCGAGGCCCGTATCTTCGACAGCTGCGTCCCCGACGCGCCGGTCCGCGCCGAAATCACCATGATGGCAAAGGCCACCATGAACAGCAGGAAGATCTTACCATCATCCTGAATACCAAAAATGGTCAAGATCAGAGGCGCCCATGCCAAGGGAGGAACAGGACGGTAAAGTTCGATCAGCGGATCAAAGAAAGATTTGAAAAACCGCGACACACCCATATAGATGCCCAAAGGCACACCAAGAGTGATGCCAAAGGCCAAGGCAACAATAACGCGGAAAAGCGAGTCCCATATATGCCCATCCAGCATCGGGACAGAGCCTAAATAGACGTCGCCCTGTGCCACTGCCAGCAATTTGTCTTTATAGTTCGGTTTGAACTCGCCAGCGGTACCATGGGTGCCGTAACTTCCGGGCAAGGCATCGACAAGCCAGTCAGGAATCAAGAAGGCTACGACATCGGCAATGGGAAGCCATTTCCACCAGAGCAAAGTGGTGCCTTTGTATCCACCGCCAGTGTCCAGATTGGGATTCGCCAATTGTGAAAAAGTTGCAACCACATCAGTTGGTTTAGGGAGCCAGCGACCTGATCCCTGTTCGGTACATTGCGTGCGTGATTTAACGATTCCCTGTCCGGGGAAAAACACCGTTTGGATAATTCCAAGGCCACCTTTCGCGTCAGCAATAGCATTATAAATATCTGCAACTGCGACATGCATGCCCTGCATTGATACGGATGGGAAAATAATACCGTCATCAAGGCGTTTAAAAATACGGTCAACTGACTTGATATAGGCTTTGCGTGTTTTTTCCCCAGATTCATCCAG
>CAJWDO010000025.1 GCA_913031555.1 uncultured Alphaproteobacteria bacterium
ACGCGAGGTCGTCCTCGTCGTCGGCCGCGAAGCCCGCGCCGCGCGCGCGCGCGCGCGCCTCGGCGCGCGCGCGCGCGGCCTGCGCCTGGCGCTCGCCCGTCAGCCCCGAGAGCTCGCTCAGCCGCGCGTCGTCATAGGTCGTCCAGTGGCCCAGCGTCTCGAACACCCGCGTCTGCATTTCCGATGCGGTGGCCTTGGTAAAGGTCAGGCACAGGATGCGCGACGGTGCTGTTCCGGCAAGCAGCAGGCGGATGACGCGCCGGGCGAGCACAAAGGGCTTGCCCGAACCTGCGTTGGCGCTCACCCAGACGGAGCGCTCCGGATCGGCGGCCAGTCCCTGCCGCTCGCGGGTGGCTGCCGGGATCTCGATCTTGCTCACCCGTCGTCTCCGCTTTCCAGAGCCCATTCGCGGACCCTTGCAAGATGGTCGTAGGGCGCGGCGAACTCGCGCTCCTTCATGACGCGGGCGCGCGAGAGATATCCGGTCGCGGGATTCTCATAGCCGGCAAAGAGCGCCCTGGTGCGGGCGAGGGCTTCTGCCGCGAGATCGCCCACGTCGCCCTCTTTCGGCTTGCGCTCGGCGACCTCCAGCGGCACGCGCCCGCCCGACAGCCGCAGATACAGAAGGCTCTCGACGGGAATTGCCGGGTCGACGCCGGCAAAGGCCCCGGCCCGGATCATCGCGGCCTCCAGCGGCAATTGCGGCGCCAGCAGCGCGGCGAGAAGACTGACTCCGTCATCCGCGGGGGCCGGCGCGCTCCATGTCCTGATATCGTCGATCCAGGTCCGCCGCATCAGCGCGGCGCCAATCTCCGGGATCACCGCAACCGGCTTGCCGGCCGCCGGCACGAACAGGAACCAGGGACGGGTCGGGCTCTGCCAGAACAGGGTCTGGAAACCACTGAAATACCGCACCTCCGGCTCGCTCATCAGCAACAGGCCGGCGATACCCTGTGCCACCATCTGCCGTTGCGCACGTTGCGTACGCGCCACAAATTCGGCGACATCAAAGCCACGCTGGGGAGGGGCCACGGGATTGGCAAGGTCCATGTCGTTACATCCTTGTGCCGGCCAAACCCGATGTAGGCCCGTTCCGGAATAGTGGGACGTCATAGTGGGACGTTGGACGCGAAGGATCAAGCCGACAGACAGGTCCGGACCCGGCCGGCGGTCCGGCTGGAGCGATCCGGCTGGTGTGATCCGGCTGGCACGTTGAAGGCATCGGCGAACAACGCCAGGCTAATTCCGGCAAGAGATCTGTCAGGCGCGACCCTGCATGTGGTCTGCGACGCGGTAAAGGCCCGTGCCCACAGCGTGGCGGACGAACTTGGCGCCGTCGACGCGGCGACGGATGCCACAGCAACAATCCTGCGGCCTTATGTCGATGCGGCGAGCATACAGTCGCTACGGACGGGCTCACGGGTCATGATCTCATTGCAGGAAAAACCGGATTTGTATTGCTAGCAGCGCCCGGACAGGCGAACCGGTGGATGGCCGTTCGACATATCAGCCCGGTGAAGGCCGCCAGCCATATTCACCGGCAAGCGCCAGACAATCAGACCAGCCCATCATCGCATCGGTTGTTCCGATATGCCGCATCGAGGTGGCGGCCGCGGCGTGGGCAAGCTCGACAATCCGGTCCAGATTCCATCCCTGATGCAGCCCATACAGCGCGCCGGCAGCAAAGGCGTCCCCGGCACCATTCGGCCCCTTGATATCGTCAGGCGGCATCTTCACCGATGGTGTGACCGACCGCGCGCCTTGTCCTGTCACCGCAACCGCGCCACCGGGGAAATGCACGATGACAAGCTCCATCGCGCCGACATCAAGAACCGTCAACATGTTGGCAAGGATGGCATCGACATTGGTATCCTGCCCGTGCGCGATCGGCCGGTCGGCAATGGCTGCGATCTCGAACTCGTTGACGATCAGGTAGTCCAGATGCGCAAGGCAGGGCGACATGACGCGATGTAGCCGTTCGGCGGGAAGCGAACACATTTCGAAATTCGTTTTCAGGCCGGCCGCCTGCGCCGCCTTAAGAACCGTCACCCAGCCATTCGGATCATCCTGCCAGGGCGCATCCATCTGCGCGTGAAGCCCCGGCAATCCAAGATGAAGAATGCGCGCGCCACTGTCTGAAAAGTCAAAATGATCGGGTGTCAGATCACCGCTTGTCCCGGGGTGATAGAAATGCGTCCGGCGGCCGGTATCCTGCGCGGTAAAGGCGTCGGTGAATGTCGTCCGCCTGTCCGGCAGCATCACCAACCCGGCGCAGTCCAGCCCCTCGGTCCGGGCCTGCCGAACAAGCGTCTGGCCATCCGCGTCATCGCCAAGCAGGCCGATGGTCACCACCGGCATGGACGGGTCGAGCCGCCTGATATCAATGGCAAAGTTGCAGGCCGAGCCGCCGCCCCTGATCTCTTCTTCATGGATGATGACAAGGTCTTCCTCGCCAGGCCATCTCTCGACAAGCTTGTTGTGGTCGGCGCACCAGGTGCCACCGGTCACAAAGCCGTGCCTGTCCCGGGGGGTAGTCATTCCGCCTCGGGCGCGAGCACCGGATCGGTGACCCAGAGGTCATCATCAAGCTGTCGTGCCGGGCGGATATTCTTGCCGGCAAGACTGTCATGATATGATTTGACCGCCGCCACGGTGCCGATATCACCCTCGACAACCGCCCGCATCAACCGCACGATTTCGACCGCGTCTTCGGCCTCGTAGATCTTTCGGCCAAACAGCGCGACACGACCACCAAACCGTTCGGTCTGCGCCACAAGTTCAAAAGTATCACGGGTCGTTCCGGCAGCCCCGCCGAGCACGCCGACAATCAGATTGCCAGGGTCATAGGATGCCAGTTCGGCCATGGCGCGCGGACCATTATATTGCATCTTCAGAAACAGCGGCCGTTCCTCCGCCGCCACCCCGGCAAGACAACGCACGATGGCATCATTGATGAAGGCTCCAAGGTCGGCATCGCCAGTGCCAATGGCAAAGGCCGGATTGAAGACTTCGAGAAAATGTGCCATGCCGGCCTGCCCGGCCTGCTGACGAAACTCACGATAGGCGGTGAGAGTTGCCAAATCGAGATCGCGCTCATTGTAGAAGGTCACCGCATAGAGCCCAAGCGCGGCAAGCCGCCTTGCCTGATCCAGTCGTGCGGTACGAAACGGTGTGGCGGCGCTGTCGCGGTAGGTCGCGCCGCGAAAACCCCAGATGTCGGTGGCGTCATTCAGCCGGATGGCCGGGGTCACGTCAGAAGATGCGAAGATTTTACCGTCATGCAGCGCCTCGGCCGATGACAGCGAGGTCAGCATGATGTCGACAAGGCCCGACTCCATCATCCCGGTCATCGCCGCCCGGTAGTCTGCCGCCGTCGCCGGTCGCTGCGTGCCGTCATCATCGGTGGATTTACCAAGGGCACCGATGCCGCCCCCCATATCGGCATCCTTGGCATCGGCGATGATAAAATCAGCCGGCGTGTAGTCGCCGGCGCGAATCCGCGAAAGCTTGCCATTCAGCCGGTCATGGATGTCAGCCGCCATTGGTGTTTTTCCCTTCAAGCAAAATTGTCATCATGACAGGCAACTGAGCGCGGGCGATCTCAGCGCGACCGAACCTGTTCGATCCGCCACATCATGTCGTCGGTCTCGGATGTGGTCAGCAAACCCATTCGAATATCTATATTCCAGATCTCACCACCGCCAAGCACCACGATTTGGCCCTTCGCCTTTTCAGCTGTGTAGCCCTCAACCTCCGACGTTGAGGGAAAAGCAATTCCCAGACCGTCCTGATCCGGCGTCCGGCAGATCCAGCGCGTGCTGATTGGCGCCTGCGCCGGGTAAAAACCGATATAATCGCCAGTGCCGTCAGGGCGTTTCTGAATGGCGTGCGCCATGCCGTCATCATCGGCCAGCATGTCGATGGTAAAGACCACCTCGGGATCGAATGCCAGTTCCGGTGACAGCCGGTGATGGCGCACCGGATCCCCGGCCAGTTCCGCGATGAAGGCCTTATAGTCAGGCTTTGGTGAGATATGCGCAGGAATGGAGCGTCGCACCCGCACCGATTCAGCGTCATAGCGCGCCGTGTAATGCAGCTCACCATCATCGGCCGGCCGGAAATTGGCATGCGCCAGATACATCAGGTCCATCGACGTCTTCTTGAGATTTTCGACCGACAGCGACACATCAAGAATCGCCGAGGAGGCCAACATCCCGATACTGGCCGTCGCCTGATAATTGGTGCTGAAGGCAACCGTATGGCGGTAGGTACCACCGATGATCACGCGCTGCGTCTGCTCGTCGATCTCGATCCATGCGGTCTGGAACGGTGCGTTGGGAAGTTCGCCATGGAGCGGATGGCCGTCCTCAGGCCCCGGCGCGCCAAGTCCGGTCAGCCCGCAATGAATGAGGAAGGCGCCATAGGTCTCAAGATAGATCATCGTGTCGACAGGTTCGTCGAACATCGATTTCATCGTCAGATCACGACCCTCGAAAGCGGCGCGCCAGATCTGCTGTCCCTTGAAGGGAAGAACGATGATCTCGCCGCGCGCGTTCTTCACCCGCAGCGCCTCGATCCCGGACGCATATCTGAATGTCGAAATCCGGAATTCACCCATTTCGCAGAACGGGCGTTCCCTGTCATCGAAACTGGACCGGTGAAGGTCAATCCGGGCTGACATATCTGACTCCAGCGCTAGCGGATCCGTTCGCCATTCGTCTCGTCGAAGATGTAGAGATTCTCCGGTGGCAGCATCACCCCGACCTCATCGCCCTGCTTGCCGTCAAAATCCTTGTGCGCCTTGACGACAATCTGGTCCGATCCCCAATTGACCGTGACCAATGTGTGGTCGCCAATCAATTCGGTTGTATAGATCTGCCCCTTCAGCGTGGCCTTGGACGGGGCGGTGACATTGCAATCTTCGGGCCTGACGCCGGCAATGGCCTGCGGCACCTTCCCCTTGACCTTGGTCTTGACCTTCACCCCATTGGTCAGGAAGCTGTTGCCTTCAAGCTCCCCATGGATGACGTTCATTGCCGGTGAACCGATGAACTGCGCCACGAACAGATTGGCTGGATTGTTATAGATTTCCGCCGGTGAAGCCAGTTGCTGCAAAACGCCCTTCTCAAGCACGGCTACCCTGTGCGCCAGCGTCATCGCCTCGATCTGGTCGTGGGTGACATAGATCGTGGTGATGCCAAGCGTGCCCTGCATATGTTTGAGCTCGGCCCGCATATGGCCGCGAAGCTTGGCATCAAGGTTCGACAGCGGCTCGTCCATGAGAAACACCGACGGCCGACGAATGATTGCCCGTGCCAGCGCAACGCGCTGTCTCTGGCCACCCGACAATTCACGCGGATAGCGTTCAAGGAGCGGTTCAAGCTGGACCTGTTTTGCCGCGTCGAGAATGGCGGCGTCCATATCCGCCTTCTTCAGCTTCTTCACTTTCAGCGGAAAGCCGATATTCTCCGCCACCGTCTTGTGCGGATAGAGAGCGTAGGACTGAAACACCATCGAGATATCCCGATATTTAGGCAGCACTTCCGTGACATCCCGCTCACCTATATAGACACGGCCGGCGGACGGTGTTTCGAGGCCCGAGAGAATCCGCAGCGCCGTCGTCTTGCCCGACCCGGAGGCCCCGAGAAGCACCAGAAATTCGCCCGGTTCAACCTCGAGGTTGAACTCTTCCAGCACCTTCACGTTGCCAAAGCTTTTCTGCAACGCGTCAAATTTGACCGAGGCCTTTGTACCGCCCGCCGTCATATCCTACCCCTTCACCGCGCCAAGCAGCACGCCCTTTGAAATAAACCGTGTCAGCAGCACCGACATGATGATGACCGGAATGATCATCACCACGGTAACAGCGCACATCTCCCACCATAAGACGCCCTTCTCGCCGGTGTTCTTCGCCGCGACCATGATCGGCATGGTCTGGACTTTGACAGTCGACAGAAAGACGGCAAACAAATATTCGTTCCAGTTGAGGACCAGAATCAGAAGTGTCGTCGCGGCCAGTCCGGGCCGCGTCAACGGCATCACGATTTCCCAGAAAATGCCAAGCCGCGTCGCGCCGTCAAGCTGCGCCGATTCCTCAAGCTCGATCGGCAGGCTGGCAAAGAAATCATGCATCAACCAGACAACGATCGGCAGGTTCGCCACCGCATAGAGAAGGATCAACGCCAGATGCGTATCCAGAAGGCGGACCGCCTGAAACATCACATAGAGCGGAATCACAACCACGATGGGAGGCAGGATGCGCTGCGATATCATCCAGAACAGGATATCACCATTGCCAAGCGACATCCTGAAGTGGCGGCCAACCGCCCGCACCAGAAAGAAAAACAGGGCCAGCGCCACTGTCGAGGACACCCACCACGGCACACCGGCATAGGTCGTGGCGACAATCACCACGATGATCAACAGCACGAAGATCATGATATTGCCGAACTTCGGACGGTACTGGATCCGCGCCAGCGCATAGGCGGCCATCGACCCGACAGCCACACAGAAGAGTGTCGAGATGATGCTGATGACCACCGAGTTCGTGAAGGCAAGATAGATCTTGCAGATCTGCGGTTCCATCGGTTGCAGTGACACAATCGGCGACAGCACGAAGACGACACTGTTATGGGCCAGAAGATAGATCTGGCGAACGATAGCAGTCATGTCACAGAAGGGATCGGCGGTGAAATTCACCCGCCATGCATCAAGCGTCGGCTGGAAATCCAGGAATGGTATATAGCTTGGCCCCTGGTTGACCGCCGCGGCGTCCTTGAAGGATGTGATGATCACCCAGTAGATCGGAAACAACACAAAGAGCGACCAGATGGCCAGAAAGGAATAGACCACCACCTTCGCCACCGGAGCCATTTTGCCGACAGCCGGCGGCTCGAAAAGACGATCGAACAGGCTGCGGCTCTGCAGATCGAATTTAGCATGCGCGTTCTTCATGCCCGCGCCTTTCGTATCTGTCCGAGGACCACGTAGTTGAAGAAGGAAGCGCAGACAACAACCGTCAAAATCAGCAGCAGATATGCGATGGCCGCGGAAGACCCCATATCGTTCGCGCGCCAGACATAGACCGAATGCAACGTCATGGATTCGGTTGAAGACCCCGGTCCCCCACCCGTCATGATGTTGGGAAGGTCCATGATCTTGAAGGCCTCGATGGCGCGGATCAGAAGCACCGTTACCGCGACCGGAACAACCTGCGGCCAGGTCACCTCGCGGAAAATTTGGAAGCTGGAGGCACCATCGACCTGCGCTGCCTCGACATGGTCGCGAGGCACATTTTCAAGTGCCGCCAGCATGCAGATAAAGATGAAGGGAATCCACTGCCAGGAATCACAGACCACCATCACAAAGCGCGCCGACCACGGGCTTGCCGACCACACCCAGTCCTGCAGGCCCAAAAAGCCAAGAATGGGTTCAAACGGCCCTTTGGTTACATCGGCGATCATCCTCATTGCAAAGCCGACACCCAGCGGCGTCACCATCAGTGGAATGAAGAACAGGACACGAAAGAAGTTCCGGCCGGCGATCGGCTGCGAGCAGAGAAAGGCCAGTCCGGTGCCGATGATGAACTGCACGCCACAGCCGAACAGAACATAGAACAGCGTTGTGTAAAGTGTGCCGATGGCATTGCCCGACAACAGCGAGGCGCAGAGAAGCCAGGCAAGGAAAATTCCCATGGCGGCAGAGATCGTGCGGCCAAGCATCTTGACCCAGGTGGCCTTCTTCCATGATTTGAAAAGCCACCAAAGGATTGCGGCGGTAATGGCCGCAAACACAATCATGCCAAACACACTGACAGGATCTGTCCGGCCAAGGAAATGCACCTCGCCGCTGCCAAAGAACTGCTTCTCGAAATTACGCAGGCCGACATAGCGGAATTTCAGGCCGTCGCCGGTAAACCGCACCCGGCTGAGCGCGAACACCATCGAATAGATGGTCGGGAAAATAGCAAAAACCAGAATGAGGCTGACCGCCGGAGCGATGAAAAAGGTGCCCGCATGGCGGTCCACCCACTCGCGCCAGCGGTCACCCGCTGAAACGCCAGCCGGGGCAAACCCCGGCTGGAGATTATTGATTATTTCAGACATCGAGACCTGAATTAGCCGCCAAACGCGAGCGCTTGCGCCGCGATCTGCTCATCACGACCAAAGTCCTCTGTAACCTCTTCCCAGCCCTCTTCGATGTTCTCAAGAGCCTCGTCGACCGAGATCTCACCGGCGAGATAGCGCGCCAGTTCGGTGTCGAGAACGACAGCGGTGTACTTGTTGGCACCCGGGATCTTCATGTCGGACGCCATGTTGAGGCTGTTCAACGCACCGTTGATGGCACCGATATAGTTCTCGGCGAGCGCCTGCGGCATGCCGGCCTTCACGAACAGGTCGGGGCTGGCAAGCTGCGACAGACGATACGGGTTGTAACCCGTGGCACCGATGGTCACGTCGACACTCGATTGCGCTGCCTGGTTCATGTAGGACAGGAACCCATAGGCGGCATCCTTGGTCTTCTGGTCAGCCTTCTTGTTGACAGCGCCGGCCCAACCACCAAAGGCAGCGAACGGCGCGTAGTTGACGCCGTCGATCGAATGCGGCGCATTGGCCTTGGTCACCGGAACAAGCTTGCCGGTGGCACGGTCAAGAACCTCACGCGAGCCGATAGCCGAAATCGCATAAAGCTTGCCCTTGATCGCGGTGGCATCATCGTCAAGCTGCAGCGGTCCAGGGTCACCCCACTCGACCAGCAGGCCACAACGACCGGCCTTGAACAGCGCACGCGTGTCGCCGATGTCGAGGTTCAGCTCTTCAGGCGGACCGTACTTGCCGGTTTCCTTATACAGCTCGAACGCCTTCTTCCAGCCGTCGTTGTTCACGACCGGCTTCATGTCGGCATTGTTAAAGTGGAAGCCCTGACCCGTGCCCTGGGTCTGCACGATCGGTGCCGCGAAGGTCTGGATTGCGAAGTAGGACTGCGCGTTACGCTTCTTGAAGATGCATGAGCCGAAATCGCCATCGCCATCGCCATTCATGTCTGAGCCATGAATCTTCGAGGCCACGTCGAGATAGTCTTCCCAGGTCTTTGGTGGCTGCAGGCCGGCACCGTCAAGAACGTCCTTGCGGTAATAGACCATCTGGAAGTCGCCATCGACCATAAGAAGCTTGGTCTTGCCGCCGACCTTCTGGCCGAACTCGCGGAAATAAGGCGCGACATCATCAAGGTCGATCTTGTCGTCCTTGGCGATATACGGATCGAGATCCTCAAGCAGGCCGGCCGCGTCAAGCTCGACGCCCCAACCGGCAGCAAAGACGCCGACATCAATCGAGTTGGTGCCGGTCGACCAGTCACTCTGGATCTTCGGGAAAATTTCTGCGTAAGGCACCTCGGTAACGACGATCTTCGCCCCGGTGGCCTCCTGGAATTCAACACCGCGCTCGACCAGACGGCCGGCGATGACGTAACCCGGACGGGTCAGGATGTTGACGGTGACCCCGTCAAACTCGCCCGCCGTGGCAACAGGGGCCGCGCCGACCAGCGCCAGGGCACCGGCGGTCAGTCCCAACAAACTCTTGCGAATTCGCATCTTCAATTCCTCCCATGAATTTCGAGACAATTTGTTTACGTCACCTTGTTGCTTGGTGACTATGACGTCTCATGATGGTTCTAACGGTAGTGCAAAAAAATCTTGATGACCATATGGCATTGAAAGAAAATTCATCCTTCCGGGCGACAGGGTCCGTAACCGGCGCCGGATCCATTGCCTTGAAATACCTGTTCGGAAAGCCTGCCCGAATAACTTGATTGTAAGGGGGCATGAGGGTAACTCTCGAACAACAGGGGCATCGCGCATGTCCGACATGGTTGGGATGATTTCACTGTGGGTTCAGGGCCGGAAAAGCAACTGAAGATTGGCATTCTCGGCTGTGGCGCGATCGCCCAGGCCGGCCATTTCGAAAGCGTGACCAAGGCGAGGAACACCACCCTTCACGCCATCTGCGATGTCGCCGAGGATTTGTTGCAGCGCTTTTCAGTGACCTATGGCGCGGCCAAAACATACACTGAGTATGAACAGATGCTGGCCGACCCCGACATCGATGCGGTGATTATCGCCACCGCCGATGCCTTTCATGTGCCGGCAACGCTGGACG
The DNA here is from genome assembly GCA_913031555.1 of uncultured Alphaproteobacteria bacterium. Lineage (GTDB taxonomy): Bacteria > Pseudomonadota > Alphaproteobacteria > Puniceispirillales > Puniceispirillaceae > UBA8309. The sequence continues at coordinate 10,158 of CAJWDO010000025.1, forward strand.
CGCTGGCGGCTGGCAAGCATGTGCTGTGTGAAAAGCCGCTTGGTGTCGGCCTTGACGAGGTCGAGGGGCTTCGTGACGCGGTCAGGGCGTCCGGCTGCAAGCTGCAGGTTGGCCATATGAAGCGGTTCGATCCCGGCATTGAAAGCGCCAGAAGCTTCATCGAAGATGAAATGGGCCAGATGCTCGCCTTCAAGGGCTGGTATTGCGATTCAACGCACCGCTATCCGATGACAGATGCGGTGCAACCGCTGATCATCAAAAGCGCCGCCGCGAGAAAGCCTGCCCGCGATCCGAAACAGGACCTTCAGCAATATTACATGCTGGCCCATGGATGCCATCTTGTGGATACAGCGAGGTTCCTGTGCGGCGATCTTGTCGAGGTTCAGGCCCGCCACCTGCAGCGTTTCGGTGCCTATAGCTGGTTTGTCGATGTGGCCTTTGCCAATGGCGCGCTAGGTCATCTGGATCTGACGGTTGCCGTCCGCATGGACTGGCATGAAGGATTTCAGCTTTATGGCGAGCACGGAAGCGTAGTGGCGAAGACTTTCAACCCGTGGCTCTTCAGGTCAAGCGAGGTCGATATCTTCCGCGAATCCACCGGCGGCACATCACGGGTGCTTGGCGCCGATGCGCATGTCTTCAGGCGACAGCTTGAGAGTTTCGCCGACGCCATTTTGAATGACACGCCGATTGCCGGCGCGGATGTCGAGGACGGAGTGGCCTCGGTAAGGGCCATGCTTGCCATCGCGGAATCGGCACGAACCGGACAGGCAGTCAGGCTTGCCGATACATCCGGCGCAATCTGATGCAGATCGGTCCGATGCAGATCGGTGTCTTTGCCAAAACCTTTCCCGGTGATGTGCCGCGCGCCGTGTTCACCGCCTGCCGGGATGCCGGCTTTCACACGGTGCAGTATAATATGGCCTGCTCGGGGCTCGGCTCTCTGCCACCAGAGATCCCGGCCGAGACGGCAAGGCAAGTCGGCAGCGCGGCGGCGGAAACCGGCATGCATGTGGCTGCAATCTCCGCGACCTATAATATGATCGACCCCGACCTGGACCAACGCGCGGCGGGCCGGCGCGCCTTTGCGATGATCGCCGAGCGCGCAGCGGATATGGGCGCCGATATGCTCACAGTTTGCAGCGGCAGCATGGACCCGCATGACAAGTGGCGCCGCCACCCGGCAAATGACGAGGCACAAAGCTGGACAGAGATGTGCCGCGAGTTCGAGATCATCTGCGACCTTGCCGAACAGCATGACATCCTCATCGGTGTCGAACCGGAGCCCGCCAACATCGTCAGCTCGGCGGCAAAGGCCGCACAGCTGTTGCAAGAATTTTCCGGCAGCCGGCTTCGGATCATCTTCGATGCGGCCAACATTCTGGAGAATGTGGCACCGGAGCATCACCGCAGGACGATTGACCGGGCGCTGACGCTGCTGGGCCCCGCCATCGCGCTTGCCCATGCCAAGGACCGGCATAAAGACGGGGCGGTGGCACCGGCGGGTTCCGGCATCATCGACTGGCACCATGTTCTTGGCGGCCTGTCCGGCATCGGTTTTACCGGGCCGCTGATCGCGCATGGCATGTCGGCGGATGAGGCGCCCGGCGTCGCTTCGTTCCTGACCGACCAGATGGCGAGGCTATAGCGCCATGCGACGCGGTACCTTCACAATCGGTGATGTGCACCTGTCGACGGCAAGCAGCGGTGACGGCCAGACCTGTTTGTTTCTACATGGGCTGTGCGGCACGGCAAGCCAGCCTGCCGAAGTGTTTCCAAACGACATCGGATGGCGCTGCCTGACGCTGGAAAGCCGCGGCCACGGGGAATCCGAGTGTGGGGATTTCGCCAATCTTTCAATCCAGCGGTTCGCGATGGATGTCGCCAATTTTGCCGCCAGTCTAAACGGCCCGCCACCGGTGATTGGTGGCATTTCCATGGGCGCCGCCATCGCCCTGCGACTGGCGGTAAAATCGCCTGAGATGTGGCGCGGCCTGATCCTGGCGCGGCCTGCCTGGGTGGTCGAGGCAGTTCCGGATACGCTGGCCCCGCACCGGCGGATTGCCACCCTTCTTGCCGAACATCTTGC